>DATGCC010000700.1:0-9019 GCA_035312345.1 Rhodothermales bacterium | reverse complement strand
AGACTTCGTATTTTTGTCAGACGGCACAATATGGGTTCTGACGGGAACGGAAGGACTCTTCCGATTACAACACTCCGTGGTCCAGACTTTCAGCGAAGCAGAAGGCCTACCGTCTCGAACCGTTGAGCAGGATTTTGCGTGGCCTGCCAGTCCGTAGCTTTTCGCCTCAAGGGGCAATATCTTGATAAAAGAGTTGTGCCGACTTCCTACTCCTTGTTAACGTCGCGTATAGCTTGATGAGGAATAATCACGCCAGATAGCACCCGTGGGAGAGTACAGCCAGACCGCCGCCTATTACGACCTGCTGTATCAGAAGCAGAAAGATTATGCCGCCGAGGCCACTCAAATAGCTACGCTGATTCGCGGTGTCCGTCCAGAGGCACAAACCCTGCTTGATGTGGCCTGCGGTACCGGCGAGCATGCACGGGCGCTGGCCGCCCAGGGCTTCGAGGTAGACGGCACCGACATCCAACCCGCCTTTCTTGACATAGCCCGGCGCAAACATCCCGATGGCACTTTTTTCGAAGCAGATATGCGCTCGCTAGAAGCGTCGTCCCGCTACGATGCCGTCGTTTGCCTGTTCAGTTCGATAGGCTATGTACGCACCGTGGAGCATCTGAATCAGACGCTCCGCGCTTTCGCCCGGTGTTTGCGGCCCGGTGGCGTCGTCATCGTTGAGCCCTGGTTCGAGCCGGGCACGATGACCCATGGATTCACGACGATGCACACCGCATCCACAGACGATGTAAAAATCTGCCGCATGACGCGAACCCTCCTCCATGAGAAACAGTCTATTTTGGAGTTTGAGTACCTGGTAACGCGCGCCACAGGCATTGAACGGTTCAGCGAACGACACGAACTGGGCCTCTTCACCCGGCACGAAATGGAAACTGCTTTTCAGCAAGCCAGCCTTAGCGTTACGTACGACCCAGAGGGATTGACTGGCCGAGGACTTTATATAGGATACCGATGAACGAACCGAAAAAATCTACGCCACCCCAGCCCGAACCCATCAGCAAAAAAGATCAGATCATCGCGCTGTTCCTCTCGGGCGTGCGCGAAGTGGAAGATCTGGCGCTGCTGACGGGCACCCGCCCCACGTACGTCGGCAGCATCTTGCAGGATGAAGGATTGGTCGAGGACTACTTCGACCTCTATACCTCCACCTCGCACCCGATGAATGCCTATTCCAAGTTCTTCGCAGGCAAGCTCGGCTTCAAAGATGTGGAGACGGCCCAGCAGGGCATCGCCCTCATCGACCGACTCTACCACCAGTTTGACGTAGCACAGGACCGGGCCGGGCAGCATCATGCGTTGCTCATGGCGCTCACCATGTTCAACCGTGCCCGCTGGACCGGCAAAGAGGAAGAAGCCGAGGTGTACCGCCACTGGCTCGCTACTCAGCTCGGGGCGATGTAGCAACAACGGCAGGATCATCTTTGTATCTTGGTCGGGTGTTCCCGTCGTCCTATTCATTGAAATGCATGCATGGTATGCCTGATCAAGCAGAAACATCAGGTAGGCATGAAGGCACGCCAGAACCCATCCCGGAACAGACTTCGCGGGAAAAAGAACAGCCATCAGAGATCAGTGGTACCGTCACGGTTCGGTTACGGACCATCGCCAATCTGTTAACGGCAGTGGTCGCCCTCGCAGCCATTCTGCTCTCCGTCTGGGAAGGGATCGAGAACCGACGGCACAACCGGCTGTCGGTGCTTCCGCATCTGAAGCCTATCGAAGCCACCTACGGCAGCGCGACGCCTATCGACAACAAATACTTCCTCCTGCCCTCCGACATCGACAGCCTGTATGCCGTGGGCTATGCGCTGGAGAATTCTGGACTCGGACCGGCAGTACTGGAAAATGTGCTGATCTTTGAGGGCGAGGAGAAGGTGTTCGACTCCGCGCAGCTAGACAGCACCTACACCCTTCAGGAGGTCAAGCGCGACCTCGCCCGGCTCCCCTTTGCCGTGAGTTTTCTCAGACACTCGTACGCTGCAGGCGATATGCTGCAGGCCGGGGAGGTGCATCCTTACATGACGGTGGTGATCCCCTTCGCTTCTTTAAACCGAGACACGCTCAATCAGTCGCCGCCAGACATCGTGCAGTCCGAGGTGTTGGAACGACGCAGTTTCGTCTTCTGCTACTGCTCGGTCTATCGGGAAGACTGCGATGTGACGTACCTGGGAGCAATACCGCCTGCGCAAAACGTGTGTGGCTTTTGATGCTGGACGCGAATCCCGATGCATACTACGAGCGCTCTCCTCTGTCCACAGCCTACACGCGATCGTTGAGTCCCGTCACACCTTCTGCTTTAGCACAGTTGTCGCAGCAATAATAGGTGCCATCGGCTTCTAGGCCGTGCCCGATGATTTTGACGCCGCAGTGGGCACAGGTCGGTGCCAGCTTATGAATGGCGCACTCGAACGAGTCGAACGTGTACGTTTCGCCGCCCATCGTGACGTTGAAACTGTTATGGTAGTCGTTCCCGCAGGTTTCGCATACGGCCATGATGTTACCTCCTTCTTTGTTTGCTAGATAGCTCTCGTGCGTCTAACCAAACACATGGCTTGTGCAGTTTCAGCGGAGAAATGCCGATCTGGTAATAACGTTCAGGCACATCACCAACACTACTGGAACCCGCCCCCGCAAGCAGGGGTTTTCTTGCTTCACAGATAGATGAGACAGCGGAGCGCTTTTTAGCCATCCGCTTTTTTGTTATTACCCTTGATTGACGACGCACTACCGATACCATGACTACACCCGCCACCGACACCGCTCCTACCCAAAGCAAAGCCTACGATCCGACCGAGATCGAGCAGAAATGGTATCAATTCTGGGAGGAGAATGGCTATTTCCGCACCGAGCGTGCCCCTGACAAGAAGCCGCATGTCATCATGATGCCGCCACCCAACGTGACGGGCCGGTTGCACATGGGCCATGCCTTGCAGGACACCATCCAGGATGCCCTCACACGCCTGCGCCGGATGCAGGGCTACGAAGCCCTTTGGATGCCCGGCAAGGACCACGCAGGCATTGCCACGCAAAACGTGGTGGAGCGCACGCTGAAGGAGGAAGGCAAGACGCGCCACGACCTGGGCCGCAAGCGCTTCGTCGAGCGCTGCTGGGAATGGGTGGACGAGTACGGCGACATCATCTTCCAGCAAAAACGCCGCCTCGGCGACTCGTGCGACTGGGACCGCGAACGCTTCACGTTCGACGACGCCTATGTGAAAGCGGTGCAGGATGTCTTCGTGCAACTTTACGAGCAGGGTCTCATCTATCGCGGGCACTACCTCGTCAACTGGTGCCCCGTGGACATGACGGCGCTCTCGGATGAAGAAGTGGACAATGTTGAGCGCGATGGCCACCTGTGGTACATCCGCTACCCCTTCGCCGATGGCAGCGGCCACATTACCATTGCCACCACGCGGCCCGAGACGATGCTCGGCGACACCGCCATCGCCGTCCACCCAGACGATGCGCGCTACCAGGACATCATTGGCAAAAAAGTGGTGCTGCCCCTGCTGGAACGTGAGATTCCGGTCATCGCCGACGAGTACGTCAAGATGGAGTTTGGCGCGGGCGCGTTGAAAATCACGCCGGCGCACGACAAGAACGACTTCGAGATCGGCCAGCGTCACAACCTGGAAGTCATCAACATCATGAACACCGACGCGACAGTCAACGAGAACGGCGGGCCCTACGAGGGCATGGACCGCTTCGATGCTCGCACGAAAATCGTCGAAGACCTGGAAGCACAGGATCTGCTCGTTAAAGTCGAGCCGTACAAAACCAGCGTGCCCATTTCGAGCCGCTCGAAAGCCGTCATCGAGCCGCTGATCTCGCGGCAGTGGTTCGTTAAAATGAAGCCCCTGGCCGACCCGGCGCTCGAAGCCGTCCGTAGCGGAGCCATCACCTTCTATCCCAAGCGCTGGGAAAACGAATATTTCCGCTGGCTCGAAAACATCCGCGACTGGACCATCAGCCGCCAGCTCTGGTGGGGGCATCGCATTCCCGTCTGGTATTACACCGACGAAAACGGCGAGATCGACGAAAGCCGCGACTACGTGGTAAGCGTGGAGCAGCCGGAGCCGGGCCCAGATGGACGACCCCTTGTGCAGGACGAAGACGTGCTCGACACCTGGTTTTCCTCCTGGCTATGGCCTTTTGCCACCCTTGGCTGGCCGCTCGAAGATGAGGAGACGCAAAAAGACCTTGCCTACTTCTACCCCACCGATGTGCTCGTCTCGGGCTACGACATCCTCTTCTTCTGGATCGCCCGGATGATTATGGCAGGTCTGCACTTCAAAGGCGAGATCCCGTACCGCGACATCTTCATCACCGGCATGATCAAAGACAAGCAGGGCCGCTGGATGTCGAAGAGTCTCGGCAACGGTATCGACCCGTTGGAGATGATTGAGCAGTACGGAGCCGACGCGGTGCGCTATTCACTGACGGTGCTCTGCGCGCAGGGGCAGGACATCAAGCTGGACCCGCTCAAGTTCGAGATGGGCCGCAACTTCGCCAACAAAATCTGGAACGCCTTCAACGTCTTCGGGCAGTTCATGGAGGACAGCAAGGACTACCGCCGCACCCGCTCCTTCGTCGACCTCGAACTCGTCGAACAATGGATGTTGCACCGGCTCAACACCACCATCGACCGCGTCAACGAATCCATCGACCGCTACCGGCTCAACGAAGCGCTGATGGCGATTTATGACGTGTTCTGGCGTGACTACTGCGACTGGTATCTTGAGCTCATCAAGCCACCCTACGGCGAAACGATGGAGGAAGACACCATCGCGCTGGCCGTCGAGATCTACGAGAAGATGGTGCAACTGCTGCACCCGTTCATGCCTTTCATCACCGAAGAACTCTGGTGGCGGCTGCGTCCGCGTGAAGACGGCGAGGCATGCATCGTCTCGTCCTGGCCCTGCTCCGATGCCAGTGAAACCGACGAAAAAGCCGCTGCAACGTTCGAGTTGATGCAAGAGATGGTAACGGGCATTCGCAACGTGCGCAGCCAGTACAACGTCTCGCCCGCCAAAGACATCGCTGCTGTCATCAACATGCCCGCCGACGCCGACGGGCTGGTGGCAGCGTTTCAGGAGAACGAACGCTACTTTGAGAAGCTGGCGAAGGTGACCGACCTCACCGTGGGGACCCATCAGGAAAAGCCAAAAGCCAGTGCGTCGCATGTCATCCGCAAGCACGAGGTGTTTTTGCCGCTGGCGGGCATGGTGGACCTGGATCAGGAGCGCGAACGGCTAAGCAAAGAGATCGGGCAGAAAGAGCAATTCCTCATTGGTATTCAGCGCAAGCTGCAAAACGAACAGTTCGTCAACCGTGCTCCGGCTGAAGTCGTCGAGCGCGAGCGTCAGAAAGAGCGCGACGCCACTGCTGAGATCAAACGGCTCCAGGCAAATCTGGAAGATCTCGAAGGATAGTTCATCAACCAGTTCCTTGGAGGAGTACGGTGAACATCCTCGGCATCTCATGTTGGTACCATGACTCGGCGGCGTGCCTTGTGCAGCACGGCGATATCGTAGCGGCAGCACAGGAAGAACGGTTTACACGCCAGAAGCACGATCCCAACTTCCCGACGCATGCCATTGAATACTGCCTGTGCGCAGGCGGCATCACAACGCAAGATCTGGATATCGTCGCGATCTATGACAAACCCTGCCTCAAATTCGAGCGGCTGCTCGAAACGTACCTTTCCTACGCGCCGAAGGGTTTGCCCTCGTTCATCAAGGCGATGCCGCTGTGGCTCAAGCAGAAGCTTTGGATTCCTGATCTGATTGCCAAGAAATTGGCTTTCGACGGTACGCTTGTCTTTCCTGAACACCACGAGAGTCACGCTGCCAGTGCCTTCTTTCCCTCCCCGTTCGAGCGGGCTGCCTTCATCACTACTGATGGCGTGGGCGAGTGGACGACGACTTCCTATGGCGTTGGCGAGAACAACCGGGTGCGCATCCACGCCGAGATTCACTTTCCGCACTCGCTGGGACTGCTCTACAGCGCCTTTACCTATTTCTGCGGCTTCCGCGTCAATTCCGGCGAGTACAAGCTGATGGGCCTCGCGCCCTATGGCGAGCCGCGCTATGTGGACACCATCCGCGACCACCTCATCGACCTCAAGGCCGACGGCTCCTTCCGGCTCAACATGGACTACTTCACGTATCCTGCCGGGCTAACGATGACGGGAAGCCGCTTTGCCAGCCTCTTTGATGGACCACGCCGTGAAGAAGAAGGTTCTCTGACGCAACGCGAAATGGACCTGGCCCGCTCGGTACAGGTCGTCACCGAAGAAGCCATGCTCAACATGGCGCGCCACGTCCACACCGAGACGGGTGAACCCAATCTGTGCCTGGCAGGGGGCGTGGCACTCAACTGTGTAGCAAATGGACGCCTCCTGCGTGAGAGTCCGTTCGAGCAGATCTGGATCCAGCCTGCCGCGGGCGACGCGGGCGGTGCGCTCGGCGCAGCTCTCATGGCGTGGCACGAACACGCCGACCAGCCCCGCACCCCCATGCCCAGCGACGCGATGCACGGTAGCTACCTTGGCCCCTTTTTCTCTGAAACAGAAATCGCTGCCTTTTTGGAAAAAGAAGACATTCCATACGAGCATATCGGCTTTGAGGATCTGCCGGAGCGTGTAGCGGCGTTGCTGGCCGAGCAGCAAGTCGTCGGCTGGTTTCAGGGGCGGATGGAGTTTGGGCCACGTGCCCTCGGTGCTCGCTCCATCCTGGCCGACCCACGCGGGCGCGAGGTGCAGCGGCTCGTCAACCTCAAAATCAAGTTCCGCGAAAGCTTTCGGCCTTTTGCGCCGAGCGTGCTGGCGGATCGCGCTGGCGACTGCTTCGCGTTGGATGCTGAGAGTCCGTATATGCTGCTCGTCGCGCCAGTACGTGATGCCGACGTAGCCGGAGCGGGATTCGACCGGCTCAAGCATATCGACTCGGCCATCCCGGCGGTGACGCATGTGGATGGCTCGGCGCGGGTGCAAACGGTGAGTGCAGCAACCAATCCGCTCTATCATCGTCTGTTAAAAACCTTCGAGGCCCAGACTGGCTGCCCGGTACTCGTCAACACCAGTTTCAACGTACGCGGCGAACCCATCGTCTGCACCCCTGAAGACGCCTATCGATGCTTCCGGCGTACCCATATGGATGGCCTGGTGCTGGGCCCCTATCTCATCACCAAGAGCATGTTTGATGATGCTGATGAATCGATCTATTCTGCCGAGCAGATTGCAGCAGCCTATGGCCTGGATTGACGATCCTGCAAAGACTGTTGTGGCTGGAATCCTGTGGCTGTAGCAAGCATATGAGCTACCTTACATCCATAATGAGGACAAAAGCGGTGACACGCTTCTCCCTATATCTTAGCATGCTGGCGCTTATGGTGCTGGCTGGCTGCGGTGGCGACCAGCCTGCGCAACCAGAACCGTCAACAGCTACTGCGACCGACACAGCCAAAGTGAGTGTCGAGGATTTTCACTATGCCCGTCTGCCAGGCGGTGGGCGGATCATCACGGGCAAGCTGCTCAACCCCACCCCCAAAACCATCCGCAACGCACAGATCCAGATTGGTCTCTTCGATAAAGACAACCAACTCATCTCCAACATGAGCGTCACCGTCCGCGACCTGAAGCCCGGTGCTGCAAAAGGATTCCGCGAGCCAGTAGACGGCGACGACACGATTCATGGAGCCCGCGTACGCGGGGTGCTTGTAATGTGACTTGCGCAGTCCGAGGCAGCATGATTATTCTATAGTTTCGATAGCTGCTCTCTGAACACGCATACGGTACTGTACGTAGTAGGCGCGTCGGGTTGGAATAGCTTTTGCGGACGGTTAAAGGTTTCCGTCATCAAGTACCAATGTTACCAGCGCTTTTCTTGCTTCTATGAACCGAGCTTTCTGGCTCTTGCTAACGACGGCTGTAGTCGGATCCATCCTGGGTGCAGGCTGTCTGGGCGAGGCTCCGCGTGACAACCCTTTCGATCCGGGGTCGGACCTCTTCCGCAATGAAGGCACCGTCAGTGGTCAGGTCTTACGCCGTGACGATACGCCTATTGCAGACGTAGAAGTGCGCCTCATCCCCGACTCGTCCCGCGGCGGTACAGTACGTGTAGCTCGAACGGGTTCGCAGGGTCGTTTCCTGTTTGAGGGAGCACCGGCGGCCACGAACTACACCCTTCAGGCAGAGAAGACGAACTTCAGCATAGCCGTGCGGGAAGCCCTGGAAGTACGTGCTGGCGAGAGCGAAGAGGTGCCACCGTTGCACCTGAATGCACTGCCCATCTTCAACGAGGTGGCGGTGCGCTCGCTGCACATCAGCCGCTGGTGGCCCGAAGACGACCTCTTCTTCCTGGAGGTCACCGCCGAAGTAAGCGATGCCGATGGCTTGATCGATCTGGACCGGGTGTGGCTGGACGTACCGGACCTCGGCTTCACGGTACCGCTGGAAGCGCGCAGTGAGGGACAGTTCGACCAGATCATCACCGCCGACTCGCTGCCGGCCTCGAATCCGCAGGCGCTGCTGGGCCGTCCGCTCTTTTTGCTCGCACAGGATCGAGAAGGCGTGATGACGCAGAGCAACGCCCTGCAACTGGCGCGGATTATCGAAGAGACGCCGGTGGCAACCTCGCCCAAAGATCGGGTCTTGTTGACGGATAATCGGCCTTTATTCACGTGGGACCCGTTTGTCAACCGCTTTCCCTTTACCTATCGGATCGACATTTTTCGCACCGAGGTAAACCGCGATGTGCTCGTCACGCAGCAGGATGGCTTTAGCATGAACACCACTACGTTCCAGCTACAGACTTCGCTCGAAACGGGCGAATACTTCTGGACGGTGGCGGTCGTTGATGGCTTCGGCAACGAGAGTCGCTCCAAGGAAGCAGGCTTTCGGGTTCCGTAACACAGATGATCCATGAATCAACTCGACACCCCTGAACTTTCGCTCCAGGCACTCTCCGAGATTGCGCTGACCATCAATACCATCCAGGAG
>DATGCC010000699.1:0-4642 GCA_035312345.1 Rhodothermales bacterium | reverse complement strand
GCCATCGGCACGATGCACGTCTGGTCGGCCAGCGCGACCATCTTTGGGGTGAGACCATGCAGTTCGTTGCCAAAGACCAGCGCCGTCGGCTGCGTAAAGTCGAGCGTGTCTATGGGCACGGCGGCGTCATCGAGGTGCGTGGCGACGATGCGGTAGCCCTCGGTCTTGAGATGTTCGGCGCACGAGGTGGGCGTAGGCCAGAGCCGCACGTCGAGCCACTTCTCGGCACCCTGGCTGGTGCGGGAAGAGCTTTTGTAGCGCGTGCCGTCCTCGTCGTTGGTGATGATGTGGAAGCCCTGGTAGCCGAGCGCCTCCGCCGAGCGCATCACCGCGTTGACGTTGCCGGTGTTGACGAGACCCTCCACCACCGGCACCACCGTGTACGTCCGCTTTGCCAGCACCGCGTCGATGCGAGCAAGACGCGCCTCCGTCATCAGCGGCGACAAGATCTCCACGATTCGCTTCGGTGCGAGGCGCTGCCCGGCAATGATAAAGGCCTCATTGTCGATGAGCGGCTGGCGGGCAGCAGCCAGTAACGCTTCCATCTCGCGGGCAGCTTCTTCGGCGGGGTCGGGCATGGACAGGCGGATTGTTACAGTTTCCTCGTATCTCTTGTCGATCTCTCGATGCAGGTGGGCGTAAGCAACACTCACCTACCTCTCTGGAAAATAACCATTGTTCTGCTTATGAACCTGCAAGACAAAGTCGCCGTCGTCACCGGAGCCAGCAGTGGCCTCGGCCTGCACTTCTCGAAAGCGCTGATCACCGAAGGCGCGCACGTCTTCGGCCTCGCCCGTAGCGCCGATAAACTCGAAACCCTCCGCGACGACCTCGGCGAGCGTTTCCACCCCATCCCCTGCGACGTGACCGACCAGAAACAGGTCCACGAAGCTTTCCGTAATGTGGAGCGCGAAGGCGGTCATCTCGACATCCTCGTCAACAACGCCGGACTGGGGAAATTCGGGCCGGTGGACGAACTGCCGCTGAGCCACTGGGCCGTGCAGATCGACACCAACCTGAACGGCGTCTTCTTCTGCACCCGCGAAGCCGTGCCGATGATGAAGAAGCAAAATGAGAAAACTGGCTTCGGCGGACACATCGTCAACATTGCATCTATCGCTGGCCTTCTTGGCAACCCCAACCTTGCGGCCTACAACGCCACCAAATTCGGCCTGCGCGGCTTCAGCGAGGCGCTGATGAAAGAGGTCCGCGAGGATGGCATCAAGGTGACATGCATCTATCCTGGCTCGGTCGAAACCCACTTTGCCGACGTAGCCGGTAGCAGCGGCTCGCCCAACCCGATGCAGCCCGAAGACATCGCCGCCACACTCATCCACATCCTGCAAGGCCCGGACAACTACCTCATCTCCGAAGTAATGATGCGCCCGCTACGACCTAAAGGCTGAGGGTTCTGGTTTGGAGTTCCGGGTTCCGTGTTTCTCTTTTCTAATTCGGAACGCGAAACACAGAACCCGAAACCGGAAACTTTCCCTTTCTTATACTGAATGCCAGACCTCACCAACCAACGACATACCTATGGAACGGCGTTCATTTATCAAGAAGGCAACCATCGGCGCGGTAGCGGGGACAACCCTGGCGGCCTGCGGCAACGCAAGTGAAGGTGACAGCGGGGCACCCGCCATCCAGACGCCCACTATTCGCTGGCGGCTGGCCTCCAGCTACTCGCGCTCGTTAGACACCATCTACGGAACCGCCGAGGTGATGGCGGACCGCGTCAGTTCCCTCACCGATGGCAAGTTCACCATCCGCGCCTATCCCGGTGGCGAGCTTGTGCCCGCCTTTGAGGTCTTGGAATCGGTGCAGAAAGGCACGGTGCAGATGGGCCACTCGGCCAGCTACTACTTCATCGGCAAGACGCCCACGCTGGCCTTCGACTGCACCGTACCGTTCGGCCTGACCGCACGGCAATTCAATGGGTGGGTCTATCATGGGGGCGGCCTCGACCTGCTACGCGAAGTGTTTGCCGACTTCAACATCATCAACTTTCCTGGAGGCAACACGGGCACGCAGATGGGCGGCTGGTTTAACCGGGAAATCAACTCGGTGCAGGATCTCAGGGGCTTGCGGATGCGCATCCCCGGCATCGGTGGACGTGTGATGGATCAGCTTGGCGTAACGGTGCAGCAGATCCCCGGCGGCGAAATTTACCCTGCGCTCGAACGCGGAGCCATCGACGCTGCGGAATGGGTAGGCCCATACGACGACGAGAAGCTTGGTTTCCATAAAGTGGTCAACCACTACTACTACCCTGGCTGGTGGGAGCCTGGCCCCAATATCAGTTTCTACGTAAATAAAGACGCATGGGACAAATTGCCGAAAGGCTACCAGCAAGCCCTGGAAGTCGCCACTGCTGAGGCCAACTTGCTGATGCTGGCCCGCTACGATGCCCAGAATCCTGCTGCACTCCAGCGTCTCGTGAGTGAGGGCGTGCAACTCCACCCCTTCCCGAACGACATCATGCAGGCTGCCCGCGACATGAGCCGTGATCTGCTTGCCAGTGAATCCTCGGATCCTGGCTATCAGAAAATCTACGACGCGTACAAAAAGTGGAAGACGGACTCGGACCAGTGGTTTGGCACCGCCGAGCAAGCCTACGCCGCCTTCGCCTTTGGCAACAATGCCGCAGAATGTACGATTTGAGTCGTGGTCATTGGGAAAGAGAAGATGGGAACGGGGTTGGGGTAAGTATGCGCCATATGGTGAACGGTGTGCCATTGGAGTTGTCAACTATCCAACCGTCAGTCCGTTTTGAAAGCTGATAGCTAAAAGCTGACCGCTGACCGCTACTTGATATTGGCTTCCCTGTTTTCCGCACACCTACAGGTTACCCTACTATTTCCCATTTTCCAATTACCATTTCCCACATCCCACCCCCTATGGATGCTATGATTCTGGCGGCGGGCCTCGGCACGCGGCTTCGCCCTCTCACCATCCACACGCCTAAAGCCCTCATCGAGGTAGGCGGCAAGCCCATGCTGGAGCATGTGGCACGGCGGCTCATTGCAGCGGGCGCGACGCGACTGATTGTCAATATCCACCACCACGCCGATCAGGTGCGAGATTTTGTAGAAATGCAGCAGGGTTTTGGCGTGGAGGTTGAGATTTCGGAAGAGCCGGAGCGTCCCCTGGAGACAGGCGGGGGCCTGCTGCAAGCCAAGCCCCTGTTCTCATACGACGCGCCCTTTTACATGCACAATGCCGACATTTTCACCGACCTCGACCTGCGCAGCCTCTACCAGCACCACCGCGGTTCGGACGCGCTGGCGACGCTGGCCGTGCGGGCTCCCGAAACCGAACGCTACCTGCTCTTTGACGCCGACAACCTGTGCGGCTATGCCTATCAGGGCGAGGAGCGTCTTGTGCGCGACCCCATCGGCAACTTACGTCGTCTGGATTTCTGCGGCGTGCAGGTGCTCTCGCCGCGCATCTTCGAGTTAATGACAGAGACCGGCATCTTCTCCATCATTAACGTGTACCTGCGGCTTGTTAACGCAGGCGAACAGATTGCACCGTTTCATGTGGGCGAAGCGACCTGGATTGATGTCGGCAATCTGGAGCGCCTCGAAGAAGCCCGGCAGTGGGTGACAATGACTGGTTGATAATTGATAGTGAATGGTAGATAGGCTAAACAGTTTTGTTTTCAACGATCCGGTATCCACCAGCAAAACCCCGTACCCTCAAACACCCAGCCGCCTATACTCGATATCATGAGCCAGAACATCTGTGTCTACTGTTCTTCCAGCAACCTAGTGGAGCATCATTTCTTTGAGGTGGCCGAGGAGACAGGCCGTTTACTAGCGACGCGTGGGCATACGCTCATTTATGGCGGCGGCAATGTGGGGCTGATGGGTGCGCTGGCCCGTAGCGTCCATGCACACAGCGGGCGTGTAGTCGGCGTCATTCCTGACGCACTCAAACAGCGGGAAGGCGTGGCCTATGAGATCGCCGATCAGCTTATCACCACCCCGACCATGCAGAAGCGCAAAGCCATCATGTTCACCCGCGCCGATGCCTTCCTGGTGCTGCCCGGTGGCTTTGGCACGCTCGAAGAATTCCTGGAAGTGCTCACGTTGCGGCAGTTGGGCTACCACAACAAACCCATCGCGCTGGTAAGTACCGATGGATTTTACGATCCTCTGCTGGCCCTTTTCGATCATTTCTACGAGGCCCGCTTTGCCCACAAGCAAAGCTGTGCGCTCTACCATGTCGCCCACGATCCCGCTGCCGCGCTGGATCATCTGGACCGTCAACTACAACCGCGTTAATGAGCTATGATCATCGACCCGCTGCAAGAATACGATGCGACGGAAGCGTTTTATGCAACCGTCGAAGCCATGCTGGACTGGCCGGACGACCGGTTTTTCAAGGTCGCGGAAGCCGTTTCGGGGTGGTCTCCGGCGCAGCACCTCTATCACATCAGCATCGCCAATGGCATGATGCACAAAGGCGTAGGGCTGATTTGCCAGGGGCATGAGATGGTGAAACCCGAAGGCCAGATCAACAAAGTGGGCCGCTGGGCGCTGGGGCGGGAGCAGTTTCCTCGGGGCAAAGCGCAGGCTCCTCAGGGTTCTGTACCACCCGACGCACCAAGCCGCGACGAGGTACGCAAAGCCATGGCTCG
>DATGCC010000698.1:0-4332 GCA_035312345.1 Rhodothermales bacterium | reverse complement strand
GCGGCGGTGACATGACCTTCGAACTCGCCCGCGCAACCGGACCCACAGGCCGGGCACTCGGCATAGACCTCGACCCGACCCAGATCGAATTGGCGCGACGGGAAGCCCAGCAATTGAGCCTTGCCAATATCACCTTCGAGGTCCGAGACGTCACCACATGGCAACCCTGCGACGCCTTTGATCTTGTGTACGCTCGGTTTCTTCTGTCTCACCTGACCCACCCCGAAAGCCTGGTCGCTGCCCTGCACGAGCATATCCGTCCCGCCGGTGTGTTTATCGTCGAAGACATCGACTTTCGCGGCCACTTCGCCGAGCCTCCCTGCCCGGCCCTTTCGCGCTACGTCGAACTCTACACGACTTCTGTGCAAACCCGTGGCGGTGATGCCAACATCGGCCCCCGGCTTCCGGCCATGCTGCGCGAGGCTGGATTTGAGGAGGTAGGGATGCGGCTAGCGCATCCGGCATCACTAGAGGGCGGAATCAAGTTGCTCAGTTGCATGACGTTAGAGAAGATCGCCGAGGCGGTACTTGAAGATGGGGTCACGACGAAGGAGGAGCTTAACGAGACAATCAGGGCACTCTATGACTTCGCGGATGATCCAGAGACGGTGCTTGGAGGGCCCCGCGTTTTCCAGGTGTGGGGCCGGAAAGGCGAGTAGGCTTATGACATGCTCTGGTGCCGCGTCTGTAAGCAGCAACGCTAGCGATGGCGAGACCGTAGAGTAGCGTCGATTTGCCCACTGATATTTTCGCCAACCTGCTGGATGTTAAAATGTTGGTTCCCTATTGTGTGATGTGATATACGAACGTAGTTCCTCTTTTAACACAAATGTGGTTCGTTAATCATAGGTTATGCAACCTAAGACAGAATATGCGAAATCATAAAATACAGCATCAATTCCCACGGAAAAACCAAGCTATTCTAACCTGGAAAGAACCAGTGCGCCGACGCTCTCTGCAATGGGTCTTGCGGACCAGTTTCCACCCTATTGGTCTATCTTCCAACCTATCCCTGCATCCTGGATTGCTTGGCGTAATGCTCTTTCTGCTCGGCGGAGTCGTTGTCATGCTTTCTGGAGATTCGTTGCCCACGGTGGTATTATTACTACTCTGTCTAGTGAGCGGACCTCTTATAGGGCTAGCGACCCTGCTTCCTCGGATCTTCTCCTCAGCTCAGATATCCATTCATGCAGGCCAATTACTTAGGGAGTGTTGCGGACACAAAGAGCGATGGGATCATGCTGAAATGTGTGATTTGAAGATTTGGAAGACACATCGGAACGGAGAACGACGCGAGCTCTTGTGGTTTCGGGATAGTCAAGGACAAGAGGAAACGATCTTATTGCCATGGCGTCTGGAAAGTGGAAAGGTCAAGAAGGTACTTGCCGCTACGAACAACAAGGCTGCATAAGCCCGCATTGCTACTGATAAACCACCGGGGGCCTTGCTTTGCTCGACATACAGCGATTCCGTCGTCTCTGGCAGATTTAGCATACCCAATGGACGACATGGTGATCATGTTGGCGTGATGCACCATGCGCCCACCTCCCCCTACCGAACCTGAGCGCGATTCATGCCGATCGAAGATAATCCGCATTCCCGCACAGAAGCTGTCATGCAAAGGAATGCTGTCGTGGTCCTTGTGCTCGTCGTCCTTGTTTTGCTCGGCTATGCTACGCCGGCCTCAGCACAGGAAGAACCCAGCGTAGAGACCGTGGTGCGCCGGGTGGCCGACAACGTTCTGGAAGACGCCACCTTCCGCTTCGTCGATCCTGAGAGCAACCAGACCTACGCCGCACCCGGCGAAGCACCGGCCGAGGCCCGCCTCCATTTGGCGAGCGCTTACAACGACTGGCGGTACTGGAACGGCGTGCTCAACATCGCCATGTTGCAGCTCGCCGACGTGCTCGAAGATTCAACCTATGCAGCGTTTGCCGAGCGCAACGTGGCCTTCGGGTTCGATCACTACCGCCACTTCGAGGAGCAGCATGACGGCGAAGACAAATGGTCCTACCCATTCGGGCAACACTTCATTCTCAGAGAACTAGACGACGGCGGCGCGATGGGGGCCAGCGTCATTGAGGTCTACCGCCGCGATCCACAGGCGCGGTACCGCACCTACATCGACGACGTAGCCGAGCACATGACGAACGGGCAGGACCGCCTCGCCGATGGTACGTTCGTGCGCACGTTTCCCCATGAATGGACCTTGTGGGCCGACGACCTTTACATGGCGCTCGTCTTTATGGCCCGCATGGGCGAACTGACCGGCGAGTTGCATTATTTCGACGACGCGGCGCAGCAGGTCATTCACTTTCATCAATATCTCTTTGACGAGCAGCAGCGGCTCATGTATCATAACTGGTACTCCGATGTCGGACGGCAGGGCGTAGCCTTCTGGGGACGGGCCAACGGCTGGGCGCTCGTGGCGCAGGTCGACCTGCTAGATCGGCTGCCGGACGACCATCCGCAGCGCGATACGTTGCTCACGCTATTCCGCAGGCACATCCTGGGCGTAGCACGTTATCAGGGTCCCGATGGGTTGTGGCATCAACTCCTCGACAAAACAGACGCGTACCTGGAGACATCGGCTACGGCCATGTTCACCTACGCGGTGGCCCGTGCGGTCAACCAGGGCTACCTCGAACCACGCTATGCCTCGATTGCGCAGCGCGGGTGGGCAGGCATCGCGTCGAAGGTGCTCCCTGACGGACAGATGGAAGGGGTCTGCACGGGGACGGTTGTGAGCGACGACCTCGTTTACTACTATCAACGCCCTGCCCCACTGAACGATGTGCATGGCATCGGGACGGTGCTGCTGGCTGGTGCCGAAGTGCTTCGGCTGCCGGAGGACCTTCGACCGTGATCGAAACATATTGAAAAGCAGATCCATCATGTCGCAATGAAAAGTCCACAACGTCATTTCCTCCTTTTTTTCCTCCTGCCTATTGCCGTTTCAGCGTGCCTGAGTCCGCACGAGAGCCAGAACCATGTATCCCAGCAAGAAGCCACGTCCATGCCCCTTGCATTCCTGGTAGGCACCTACGAAGTCATCGGCAGGTATCCTGATGCTGAGCAACTCTACTCAGGAACCGTAGAGATCAGCCTCTCCGATACAGATGCGGAGTCGGTGTCGGTTGCGAGAACGATAGACGGCGTCTCCACGCATGGAGAAGGCAAGATGACAACCGCGACAGGCGATGCGATAGCCGTGTTGCGCGTGGTATTTCAGGAGGCCGACCGTACCATGGAGGCAACCTACCTCATCAATAGCGACCTGGACAACTACGCCCGGCTGACGGGCTATGTATACGTGCAGAGCGGCGGGACTCAGCTTCCGGGCATAGAAAGCCTCTTCCATGACCATTACCGGGATCGCTGAGTAGCTTCTCATCAGCCACGCACATTGCTGGTTAGCTCCACACGGTCCCCTTTTGTTGCCTGTTGGATTCACGCTCAGCGGATGGTCCTTTTCGCTTTGCCTGTACGGATAGTACGCGCGCAGGCACCGTGCCCCCACCCGTCTTGTCACAACCGGGGTAGCTATCTCGTCTCTACCATGGACACGATCTTGACAACAGGGCAGAACCAAAAAAATGACCGTATTTGTTGCTGGTGCTACGGGCGTCCTTGGCCGTCTTCTTATTCCTGAACTGGTCGCCCAAGGCCACTGCGTCTTCGGCATGACCCGTAGCCCATCGAAGCGCGATCTAGTAGTACACATGGGCGCAACACCCCTGGTGGCCGATGCGCTTGATCCTGATGCTGTCGGCAGGGCTGTAGCAGAAGCCTCCCCTGATATCATCGTGCATCAACTTACCGCCCTCGCCGATACGATGGGCGAGCGGCGCTTTGAGCGGGCTCTGGCACCCACCAACCGTTTGCGTATCGAGGGGACGAATAATCTGCTGGCGGCCGGGCAGGCCGTGGGCGTCAGCAAGTTCATTGCCCAGAGCTTTGTCGGAAACGGAATCCCCTTTCCCCGTACGGGCGGGCCGGTCAAAACCGAAACGAACCCCATAGATCCCGACCCACCACGGAGTATGCGCGCCACCTACGAAGCGCTCCGCCATCTCGAAGAAGCAGTCACCGGAGCAGACTGGACGGAAGGGGTGGTCTTGCGTTACGGATCCTTTTACGGACCGGGAACGGCTTTCGGCCTGGAGCCGCTGGGGAGCTACGTGGAGATGATTCGCAAACGCCTGATGCCCGTGATAGGCGACGGCACGGGGGTCTGGTCTTTTGTTCACATAGCCGATGCCGCCGCGGCCACCGTCGCCGCTATTGAGCGGGGACAACGCGGCCTCTACCACATTGCTGACGATGAGCCTG
>DATGCC010000697.1:0-11681 GCA_035312345.1 Rhodothermales bacterium | reverse complement strand
TAGAACATCCGGCGTGATCCTTTTCCGATCTGTCGTGAGCTTGAGTATTTCCTTGCGGGCCTCAGCGATGCGCTGGGCAATGAGGTTGTTTATGGCCTCATGCTCGCTATGGTTTTTCCGTACCCGCTGGGTGTTATCGTTCCAGTGTGATTCGCGGATGTAGACCCGAAGCGACGTGTAGCGCCTTCGGTCGTTCGCCTCTATTCTGAGATAGATAGGCGATAGCCCTTTCTTGTTCTTCTTTTGAGTCCAGAGGACGGGCGTAACCTTTGCCATTGTTTTGATTATTGGCTAAGATGAGATGGATAGCGGTTCTGCTGAAACCGTATCCCGGCCCGGTGACAATATAAAAAGGGTTAAGGAAAGGGTTAAGGTTTGTCCGAATGCTTTGGAAACCATGTAAACCCAAACAGCCCCATCTAGCGCGTATGGCAGGATTTGAGGTAGGTTGCCTACTATTGAAACCCTAAATAGTAGTCCTACTGGGGGCACCATTACCTTTCTCAAGTCCTTATATTTATTATACCTATCACCTTTAGGGTACAACATAGGTACAACAAACACTGAAATAGGGGCGGTGCTCTCAGCGGTACCGCCCCTTTTTTGCTGCTCAGGCTGCTTTAAGGGGCATCGCTGTAACAACCGGGAAGCTAGTATAGCGAATCACCTCGGCTTCTCCACGCAAACGCTCAATGGCCTTAGCATCCTTTAAAGCCTTCTCCATCTGTTGCACTTCCTCAGAGTAGGCGTAGCTCTTGCGCATGCCCAGCGTGATCTCATGGCCTCTGAATAGCGTGCGTTGCTCCGGCTCCTCCATCAGCGCTGCCGTGATCATTGGCTTGATCGCGTCGAGTTCTTCCGTGAGGTGTTCGATCTGTGCTCTCAGATCCAGGTAGCGTTCCAGCGGTTCGTTCGTGTCGAGGGCGCGTAGACTCATGGCTCTTTCCGTTTGGGTGTGACAGAGTAGAAGATGAAACAAGGGGCGGCCCGTCGCGGCACCGCCCCTGCAAGAGGCTAGAAGTAGAGATGCGAGAGATGAGCGATTTCGTTGTCGAGCATCTTTTCTTCGTAGCGCTGGATAAGGCGACACCTTTTTTCCTGCCTATGAGCACCTCGTCGGTTCCATCTTTGAGATCGCTGAGGTGGACGAGCGTGATGGTTTTCGGTTCGTGAAGTACGTGCGGAAAACGTCTGGCGAGTAGCCTTATTTGAGCAGCATCATGGCCTGCGTCGAGCGAAAGGAGCCAGCCGTAAGTCGAGAGAAATAAGAGCCCGACGGCAGTCCCCGTCCGTTAAAAATTGCTTTGTATGCACCTGCGGCCAACTCATCGTTCACCAGTATTGCCACCACCCGTCCACGTACATCGAAGACCTCCAGTCGTAGGCGGGTACGGAAGGGCACATCGAAGCGGATCGTCGTCTCGGGATTAAAGGGATTCGGATAGTTTTCGTAGAGAAGGAAGGTTTCCGGCAGGTCGGCTTCCGGTTCCGTCGGCGTGCTTTCGCTGATGGCGACCATCGCCGTGTCGGTATCCATGGTCAGTAGCGTGGTGTCCATGTCCGTGACCAGGAACTCTTCTACGGTCGCTATATTCGGACATAGGCCGGGGCGAACGGCGACGACCTTGATGATGAACTCAGTCCCAGAGCGGTCAAACCGGTCGCCCCGGCATGTAATCGTGACGACGCGATCTGCGTGGGAGACCTGACAATCCGCAAAGCGATCCAGAACCGCTTCGGCGAACATTACTTTCTCCGACAGGGTGTCGGTGAGAACCACATATTTATCTTTAGGGAGATCGAAACGAAGAGTATACGAGAGCGTGTCGCCCACCACAGCCCGGTCGGACGATATCTCTTTGGTGATCTCTGTGCCGTCTCCAAGCGGCTGAATGAGTACAAGCTCATCATCGGTATTGTTGGTACGGTCGGATTCGGGGAGGGCACTTTCGACAGTGGCCGTGTTTGAAAGGCCAACACCCTGCCTATCACTGCGGACGGCTAGCTGAATCTGCACCGTGTCGCTCGCCAGCACAGTGCCCAGATCGCAGGTCAGCACGCGATCTGTTGTAGAGAAGGAGCAACTGCCCTGCGTGGAAGTCGCGGACACAAAACCCAGCCGGGCGTTCAGCGTATCGCGGACCACCGTGTTCGGCGCGTCCTCCGGGCCGGTGTTTGTCACGGTGAGCGTGTAGAAATACACCACATTAAAGCCGGGCGTCCCCGTCGACGCTTCCTTGGTGATAGCCAGGTCAGCCTCCATAACCCGGGCCGTCACCGTGGACTCATCATTGGCTGCTTCGGGATCAGGCAGGCCACCTGCCACCGCCGCCGTGTTGTCGATGGTTGTGCCGGAGGTTCCTCTGGCAATGACGGTGATCTCGATGACATCCAGCAGTTGCTCGCCTGCTGCAAGGGTGCCTAGTTCACAGGTTACCAGTCGCGTGGGAGCATCATACTGGCAGGTGCCCCGGCTCGTCGTCACCGATACAAATTCCACATCGTCGGGCAGTTGATCGAGCACTGCCGTGTTGGGCGAGTCATGAGGACCGCCGCCGAAGGTGCTTGTGTTGGCGACGGAGATTGTGTAAATCAACGTGTCGTCTTTGGCAACCAGCAATGTACCTCCAGGATCGACTTCCTCTCCCGTCGCAGGGGAGCGAGCCCGCTTAAGAACGCCAAGATCCGTCGAGAGGGTCACCTCTGCCACCGTGATGCTAACGGCATCATCGTTGTTGCTGAAGTCAGGGTCGTTGGGATGACCTGTACTGGCGCTGAAGCCCGTCTCGTCCGTCTCGGTGACGCTTGGGCCTGTCACGCTCACCTTGACGGAGTCTCCGACCGGTAGGGTCAGTCCTGCGCAACTGAAAAAACCGCCCTGGGGATCAAAGGAACAGGCCCCAAGCGGTGGATCCAACGAAACGTCTTGCATCTCAAAGATGGCAGGGTCGAGTCCGCCGGTGATGACCACCTCGGTGGCCTCGTCGGGGCCATTATTGACCACATCAATGCAGATCGTAACCACTTCCCCCAGCGGAAGGGTGGCCGTTTTCGTGTCGACATCGAACGAGAGCGAACCCTGGATGCCCGAAACCACAAGGGCGAGATCGGCCTCCGGGCCTCCGCCGCCCTCCACCACCTCGAATTCGCAGGTCTCCTGCTGCGTGATGGCCCCAGTGCGGCGCACCTGCCAATCAGTCATGGCCGGGCCGACAGCCGTCGCTGTGGTGACGACGTTGACCCGGAAGGGCATCGTGTTGCTGAGGGCACCTTCGACCGTGTAGGTAGTGGTACTGCCATTGACCACCGGAGTGGGGTCGCCGTGGGTGTCGGAGGTCACGGTAGCGTCCAGCGTTTCGTTCGAGAAGGAGAAGGTGGCCGTGTACTGAACGGGATTGGGGCTGGTGGTGGTGACTTCCAAATCAATGGTCAGTGCCTGGGTGCCGACGGGCACGTCGCCGGGGCAGATGGCTGTTTCTTTGGCTGGGGAGGCAGGAGCCCCTTCGGGTGTGTAGACGTCGATGTGGACGGTTTCGTCAGCGTTGTGCTCCTGGGCGTAAAGCGCAGCAGGAAAAAACATCGTCAGGAGCAACAGAGCAAGGCTTAGGCAGCCTACGTGGAAGAACAGTCGAGCCAGCGGTCTCATCGGGGTGCCTCTGAAAAAGCAAAGTCGGTGCAGATGACCCCACAAAGTACCAAGCTCCTACGTCTGGCGGCCCGGTATAATCACGGTATTTCGTCCCCTTTTGCTTACAAGTGTCATCCCGAGGAGCTTTTGGCGACGAGGGATCCCCAACGTTGTGGTATGCGGAGAGGGTGGGGATCCCTCCTTCCTGCGGTCGTCGGGATGACACACATTTTTGAGGTTGTAGCATACAGCGTGCGTATCTTAACCCGTATGAAAACCTACTACGTTTACATCACGACCAACCGCCACCGTACCGTTCTCTACACCGGCATGACCAACGACTTGACGCGCCGCATCCAGAACCACAAAATGGGCATCGGTAGCCGGTTCACCAGCTTTTATCGGGCCTGCGACCTGCTGTATTTCGAAGAATACGGTGAGGTGAAGGACGCTATTGCTCGCGAGAAGGAAATCAAAGGGTGGCGGCGCGAGAAGAAGGTGCACTTGATTCGGCAGGCCAATCCAGCGATGCAGGATCTGGCTACCGGGTGGGAAGACCGTCCCTGAGTGGCCCGCGCCTCTACAAGTGTCATCCTGAGGAGCTTTTGGCGACGAGGGATCCCCCCCGTTGCGGTATGCGGAGAGGGTGGGGATCCCTCCTTCCTGCGGTCGTCGGGATGACACGAGATAGGTTTGGGGGGATACGGTGGCCGACGTTCCATTCCAGCCTTCGGACCGGAAGAACACCTCCTTCGGCCTAGATCAGTCGCTCGCGCCGTGCCTTCAGGATGGCCTCGCTGCGGGAGTGGACGTGCAGCTTGGCGTAGATGTTTTTGACGTGCGTATCGATGGTGTAATAGCTCAGGAAGAGCTGTTCGGCGATTTCTTTCTTCGCCAGATTCTCGTTCATCAACTCCAGGATTTCACGCTCGCGTTGCGTAAGGCCGTAGTGCTGCTTCGGGCCGGCGAGTTCGGCGAAGAGGTGCAGCACGCGCCGGGCGATGTGGGCGTTGATAGGGGCTCCGCCCCGACGTACCTCGTGGATGGCCTCAATGATGCGCCCGGCCGAGGCGGTCTTGAGCAGGTAGCCCGTCGCCCCGGCTCGTATGGCCTCAAACACGCGGTCGTGGTCGCGGTGGATTGACAGGACGATGATCTCCGTTGTGGGCACGAGGGCTTTGATGTGGCCGATCCCTTCGGTGCCGCTCATGCCAGGCAGGCTGAGGTCCATCAGAACAATGTCAGGGGGAGGCTGTGCGTCCAGTGCCGCCAGCGCGGCTTCGCACGTACCAAAAGCCCCGGTACAGGCCAGGCCGTCCGTCTGTTCGAGCAAGGTGGTGACGGACGCCCGGTAGAGGTCGTCGTCCTCAACGATCCAGACAAAAAGGGCCTCGCCGTGGGGAAATGCTTTGCCGGGTGGGGGCATAGTAGACGATGGGTGGGGACGGTCTGTGCAGCATACAAAAAAAACAGCCTCCTGTACGGATCGCCACACGGTATTAGCACGGTATAATGCGGTCAGGGAAGCCGGGCGGTGAAGTGGACCGTGGTCCCCGTGCCGGGCTTGCCATCGTACACCAGGGATCCATGCATCTGAGCGGCGCGGTGCTTCATATTTTGCAGCCCATGCCCGTTTTGCATCGCGGTTTCCTCGAAGCCGACGCCGTTGTCGGCGACTATCAGCATAAGGTCTCGGCCCGTCTTTTCCAGGGTGATATTCACCTTGGTGGCGCGGGCGTGCTTTACAATGTTGTGCAGGATCTCCTTGTAGAGCAAGTAGACGTGACGTCGGATGTCCGGGTCAATGGGATGAGGCGGCATGGCTGTAGGCCGCTCGAAGGTGTAGTCGAGGCCCACCAACATCGTGCGGGTACTCTCTTCCATGTGCTCGATGAGGTCGTCCAACTGGTCCTGTTTGGGATCGACCAGCCAGACGATGTCGGTCAGGGCATTCGCCAACTGCCGCGCCTTGTTCGTGACGATGGCAAAGTGGCGGCGTTTATCATCGCCGAGGCCAGGGTCGCGTCCTGCCAGTTCGCTCGCCAACGCGATGCTGCTGAGGCCGCTGCCGATGTCGTCGTGCAGGTCTTGGGCAATGCGCATACGCAGGCGTTCCATCTCGATCAGGCGCGCCACCCGGTAGCGGTGCCCTGCAGCGAGCAGCCCGACTAGAGCAGCGAGGAGTAGCAATCGGAACCACCATGTCTGCCAGAACGGAGGGGTGATGGTGAGTGCCAGCCTGGCCCCCTGCTCATTCCAGACACCGTCGTCGTTCGACCCTCTCACACGGAACGTGTAGGTGCCCGGCGGGATGTTGGTGTAGCTGGCAAAGCGACGGGAGCCTACCTCGATCCACTGCTCATCGAACCCCTCTAACTGATAGGCATACTGGTTCTGGGTCGGGTTGGTGAAGTTGAGCGCGGTGAAGGCAAACGACACCGTGTAGTCGCGGTACGACAACACCAGTTCCTTGAGGCTGTGGGGGTTGATCGTGACTGTCGTGTCGCGGTTCGAGGTTTCGATGCGGGTGATTGCTACCGGGGGCACGTACGGGTTTTCCTGGATCGTCGCTGGGTGAAACCAGGTCAGGCCGTTCAGCCCGCCAAAGTAGAAGGTGCCATCGCTGCCCTTGAAAGCTGCTCGCCGGTTGAATTCGGTGTTTTTCAGCCCGTCGCCAGGGTCGTAGATGCGAAACGAGTGTGTTGCTGCGCGGTGGGGGGCGAAGCGGACGAGGCCGTGGTTGGTCGAGAGCCAGAAGCGGCCCTCTACGTCTTCGAGGAGGGCATAGACGATGGAGCCGGGTAATCCATCAGCTTGCGTGATGTGGTGTGTTGCGCCGGTTTGTGGGTCGAGACGGGTCAGGCCGAGGTCGCTACCGAGCCAGAGCGCACCCTCTGCGTCTTCGTGGATGGCCCAGATGCCTTCGCTGACGATTTCCTCCTGCTCGTTGTGCAAGAGCGGGTACCGGGTAAAGTGTTCGGTAGCCGGGTCAAATCGGTACAGCCCGCCGCCGAAGGTGCCCATCCACAACCCGCCCGCCCGATCTGTGTGGAGGGATTGGACGAAGAAGGTTGACGATGTCATGTGCTCGTCGCCTGGCTGGTCATACCACCGCAGTGCGCCTGTTTGCGGATCGAGCCGGTACAACCCGATGTTGCTCGCCATCCAGAGGTGCCCGGCGGCGTCTTCGCGGATGGCGTTCACGGGTGGTTGCCGCGTCTGCGTAGCACCGAGCGGCAGATCGTAGCGGGTAAACCGTCTGGTCTGTGGATCGAAGCCGCAGAGCCCCTCGTCGGTACCGACCCAGAGCCATCCACGCCGGTCTTCATAGAGCGACCAGATCAGGTCGTTGCACAGCGTATGCGCCTGGCCCGGCGCATGCCGGTAGTGGGTGACCATGCCTGTAGTCCGATCCATCCGGTTTAGTCCAGCCCCGAGCGTGCCCACCCATACAGCCCCGTTGGCATCCGCAAGGATGGCCATGACGGTATTGCCACTCAGGCTGTTAGGGTCGGTGGGATGGTGACTAAGGTGTCCAAACGGCTTGACATGTGGATCAAGGCGGTAGAGGCCGCTGAAGGTACCAATCCAGAGAGCCCCGGCGCGATCCTTGTAGAGCGTCTTAACGCGGTTTTGCAGATAAGCCCCCGGCACCGGGTCTATGGGCAGGTGGTGGTAGGTATTGGGGGTCGCGTTGTACCGGTAGAGTCCGTTGTCCGTCCCTATCCAATGCATGCTGTCGCGTGTTGTCAAGACCGCTTCTATGTGCTGCCCGGCCAGCACAGCGGGAGACACCGTGAATCGTCGGCTTGCAGGGTCAAACACGGTCATTCCACTCTGCCCCGAGAGCCAGAGGTGCCCCGACGCATCCTTGTGATGGATCGCGATGTGGTGTTCGGTTGAAGGCACCGGGAAGCGCGTGAAATGATCGGTCTTTGGATCGTATCGATGGAGCCCATGGATGCTGCCTACCCAGAGGATGTGGTCGCGGTCTTCGTAGAGGCTCCAGATATTATTATCGGTCAGGCTGTGCAGGTTGGTTGGCTCGTGCCGGTAGACGACGAAGCGGTTTGCCTGCCGCTCATAGCGATACAGTCCGTCGCTGCTGCCCACCCACAAGCGCCCTGCGTGGTCTTCCAGCAATTGGAAGATGGCTTGTCGGCTGGAGGTCGTATCGGGCCGGAGGGCATACCGAACGAACTGGCCGGTGCGCCGATTCAGACGGTGGAGGCCGTCATCCGTACCTACCCAGAGGTGGCCTGCCTGATCTCCAAGCACAGCCTTGATTGTGTTATTCGACAGGGAGGTCGAGTCGCCCGGCACATGTCGATAGGCCGTAAAGTCGTAGCCATCGTAGCGGTTTAATCCATCAGAGGTGCCGATCCACAAAAAGCCTTCCTGGTCCTGTGTGATCGATAGAATGGTGTTGTGCGAGAGGCCGTCAAGCCGCTCGAAACGAGAAGAGGTTTTCAGGGATATCGGAGCAGCGTCTTGGGCCTGGGTCATCTGGAGCGTACCGGTTCCCGTGAGCAGCAGAAGCCCGCAGAGCATGCTATGCACACGTTGAATCGCCATAGATTTTGGCCTGGAAGGATCAGTCCCGGTTGTACCGGTTACTGTAGCAGAGTAGGCGCGTGAGTTTGTTATGTCAAGATCAGGCTGAAGGATGTCTCAGCAGCAGGGTCCATGCGTTTTCCAGCCTTGCGATTGTGGGTGCCTGCCTTGGGCTGTTTAGCCATGCCTGGCGTCTAGTTCGCCATCCACTGCTAGGGTTTGCCTACCGCTATTTCTAGAGGTTAAGTCCCCATCTACGATTCCGAAAGAAAGCGCAGGATCTCGTGTAGCAGTCGCTTGCCTTGCGCCGTCTCGAAAATGAATTGCGCATGGGCCGATCCCTCCAGAATCACCAACTCCTTTGGCTCCGGGGCGCGTTCGTATTGCGCACGGATCTCGGGTAGCCGTAGCACGCCTTCGCCTCTGAAATCGTCGCGCGTGAGGATAAAGAGCTTCCGGCCCGTCAGCCGTTCGGGTTCGTCCACCGGTGCGGCCAGCAGCACGAGGCGGTCGATCTGGCCAGGGATTGTTACGGCTGCCTGCGCTGCTGCCCAGCCGCCAAAGCTGGCTCCGACGACCGAGATCGTCTGGGCCCCTGTCTGTTGCAGGTATCGCACAGCCGCCAGCACATCGAAGTGAACGCCCTCATCACGATCTGTCGCTCCCGGCCCGCTGCGCGACTGGCCGCGTCCGCGAAAGTCGATAGCGATGACGCGGAACCCGGCCTCTGCCAGTGCCTGGGCCTGCGCCGCCCAACTCTCCTTGTTGAGACGACCGCCATGCGCCAGCACCACGGCGCGGTCCCCATCTCCATAGACATCAGCGTGGACGACGCCCCTGTCCTGGGTGGGAAAAGAAATATGCTTCGGACCCGCGCATCCGGCCAGCAAGAAAACGGTCACGATAATGCCTGCGCTACGTAGCATGCGGGGGCCTTCTGTTCGGTTTGCGCTCACGCGTCTTCCAGGCTTAAGGAACGGGGCTGCTAGCCATCCACATCCACAAATCCATACTCCCATGCCAATGACGCAGCGACCAGCACCTGCCCCGTCTTTTGCATGACGGCATCATCCGCAGCCAACGCGGCTACCGCACGCCCGATGAATACCGGCGACTCCGAGTTGCTGAGGTCCAGATACTCCGCGATGGCCATCACCTTTTCGGTACGTACCAGGCCAGGGTAGAGCGACACGACGGCCACGTTGTGCGGTTCCAGTTCATGCGCCATATCGCGCGTCATCCGATCTGTGGCCGCTTTGGCGACGCCGTAGGCCACATTCGCCATGTATTTTTGGGCCGCCCAGTACGAGAGGTTGACGATCAAACCCTGCTTCCGCGCTATCATCATCGGAGCCGCCAGCCGGGATGCGGCATATTGTGCCCGCACGCCTGCCGCAAACATGGCATCGCACCGCCACATCGGTTGCTGCCAGAACGGCAACTCCCACGTATAGACGCCCTCGTCGAACATCCGCTCGTAGCCACCCCAGACGTTGTTGACCAAAACATTGAGGTAACTGTGGTCGCGGCGAATCTGCTCGAAGAGGGTCGCCACTGCGTCGTCATCGGTATGATCGCAGACGACCGGAATGCCCTCTCCACCCGCCTCGGTGACGGCGCGGGCAGTGGCTTCGACAGTGCCTGCTTGTATGGTATCAGGGTGTTCTTGCGCCGAGCGACCCGTGACATAGACAATGGCCCCGGCCTCGCCCAGACCAAGTGCAATCCCTTTGCCCACCCCTCGGCTGGCACCAGTCACAAGGGCTATTTGTCCGGCAAGGGTATTGATTAGACTGAATCCTCTTTTTGTTTAAGATACTTTGGCGGAAACGGCTTGGGATATCCGAAAGCTACGGTGTGACAGCGCTGTCATCAAGCGGACCGCGTAGATTCTCAATACTCACTCCGCAACGTATCGACGGGATTGGTATAGTCTGCTTTGAGCGTTTGTGAGCCGATGGTCAGCAGCGCCAGCGCCAGGATCAGGAGGATGCCCGCGAGGAAGCGTTCCAGCGGTTCGTTTGTGTCGAGTGCGCGTAGACTCATGGCTTCGGGGTGTTTGTCGGTGATTAAAAAGGAAGTTCGGATGGCGGCTCAGGCAGCACGGCTCCGCAACTGCGACAGATGCCCTTGTCCGGGTCTTGCTGCGTCTGGCAGGATGCACACATGACGAGCGGGCCGCATGGCTCAGGGTAGTCAGTGTACAGGCTCTCGTGGTCGTCGTCAAAATCGTTGAATGTGTCGAGGGCGCGTAGATCCATGGCTCTTTCCGTTTCGTTGTGACAGGGCAAAAAATGAAAAGAGGGGCGGCCCGTCGTGGCACCGCCCCTGCAAGAGGCTAGAAGTAGAGATGCGAGAGATGAGCGATTTCGTTGTCCAGCATCTTCTCTTCGTAGCGCTGAACCATCAGTTCATCTTCTACGGCTTCTTCGATCTCATCCAGCAGGAAGACCGAGACAGCGCCCATTTCGTCGCCGTGCTGGTCCTGAACGGAAAGGACTTCGTAGGTTTCGGAGCCGTTGTCACCTGAGATGAAAACGGTGACGGTGAGATTGCGGAGTTGGATGGTCATGGTAGCACCTTTTGGGTTTGAATGAAGGGAGTGGCTGCTCCCGTTGTTGTTTCTATATCATGTTACGCAATGCGTAAGTATTGGTTTCAACTATTGCAATTAAAAGTTACGCAATGCGTATATTTCACAATTCACCTATAACCCCTCGAATTGACGGGCGTATATCAACTAACAGTCGCTCGACTTACCCAGCTAGAACAATGGAATGGACACCAGAGAAGGTTAAAGACTTACGTCAGCATGTCGGTTGGACGCAGCCCGAACTAGCCGAATATCTGGGCTACGGCGAAGCGGGTGCAGCCGTCCGTGTTTCCGAATTGGAGAATGGCAAGAGAGGCATCAGCGGCCCGGTAGGTCGCCTATTGGATATGTTGTCAGAGAAGCACAACTATAAGTCTTCTGAACCCAAGAAATAGGAAGGCCGGAAGCGCAGCCACGCCCCCGGCCCGGTGTGTGCCTGGAAAGGTGCTACCTGAACCAGACACAGCAATACTGTTGACTTTAACGTTTAGGCACAGGTTGCATTATGTCGAATACGAAGAGACTACTCATTGTACCAAATCGAAATGATTACTTCGTAATCGTGCCGTGCAGGCTGATCTTCAGTCTCAAACGCAAACGCATGCGATTGGCCGATATGCAATATCTCGATACCTGAATTGTCAGACAACCAGTCGTTGATTTGATGCTCTAAAACCCTGTCGTCGGCTTGCTTATAAAAGACCTTTACCTTCATAAAACACCTCTTTAGTTTTGTTGTAGGGATTAACGCTCCTATGTCTGGATTTGACTACCGGACACTTTTTGTATGATCCAAGGCAACGGTGAAGGCTACCCGGAGAGGCCATCCCTCGTTGAGCATGTGATCGAGAAGGCGCAAACCCAATTGAAACAAGCTCAGATCGCAGCGATCCGCACGAGGCGGTC
>DATGCC010000696.1:0-3775 GCA_035312345.1 Rhodothermales bacterium | reverse complement strand
GAGGATGCGATACCGGACCCGCACCGAGCCTGTACGATCCAGACGCCGAGAGTGCGCCCGCGCCGGTTATAGACAGCATCGAGCCGTCTGGCAGTGCGCTGGCGGGTGTTGATATCCTGACGTTTACCGGTCAGAACTTCTCGGCCAACCCGTCCGACAATCTGGTCTATTTCGACGACACCCGGGGTGAAGTGCTGGAGGCGTCGCCCACGCAGTTGCGCGTCAGGCCGCCCAACCTGCCACGGCCCGAGCTTCAGGTGCGGGTAGCGGTGCTCGAAGCTGAAGATTTCAGCAACAGTGTCTCATATCGCCTCGATCCCGCCGCCGAGCGCTTCAGCGACATCAAGGGTTTCGAGGAACCCTTTGCCATCACCTCCGATGCGGAGGGCAACATTTACGTCTCGCTGTTCTCGGGCGGTAGCTCGGTAGGCATCAAAAAGATAGCACCGGACGGTACACGTAGCGACTTCGTAGAGACGACTTTCAAGTGGGATGCCCTCGCCTTTGGGCCAGACGGGCTCCTCTATGCCGCGCGTGGGGTGCGGGCCATCTTTCGTTTACCGGAGGGAGGCAGCCAGGAGACGATCATCATCAGCGATAGCAATGCCGACCGCTTAACGGCGCTTGCCTTCGATGCGCAGGGCAATCTCTGGGTCGGCGGCAATGCGGTCAGCCTGTTTCGCCTGGCTCCCGATGGCAGCGTGGCAGCCTTTCCTTTCCAGGCCAACGTGCGTGATCTGGCTGTCTTTGATGGCTTTCTCTATGCCGTAGGTAGCCAGGACGGAACGAGCAAGGTCTGGCGCTTTCCCTTGAACAGCGATGGCACGTTGGGGGCCGCCGAAGAATACTTCGACGTGACCGCCGCTTTGGGGGCCGATGCCCTTGCACTGGCGGTAGCTACCAACGGCGACGTGTTCGTCGGCACCAATGCCGACGATCCGGTTATCGTCATCGCACCGGACCGCACAGCCGAGGTACTTTATCCCGATATTATGGAGCCAGCGGCGATTTCCTTTGCCTGGGGGGCAGGCACCTCGCTCTATATGACACAAGGCGTAACCAGTGCGACCACGCCCGACCTGATCCGCATCGAAACGCGGCGGCAGGGGGCACGCTGATGCAGGAGGCAGGATGTAAGTTGCAACTTTATTGCATCTTAACACTGCGATCATCTTACATTAGCCAGTGGCATTTCTTAGGCTACAGGCAGCACGCTCTATACATTCCCCAAACCAACCCGCTAACACGTCATGAAGAAACTGCTACTCCTCACCTTTGCTACGATGCTCTTGCCCATGACGGCCTCAGCACAATGGGACTTTGTCAGCGATTTCCCGACGATTGCAGATCTGCAATTCAGTAGCACCCATGGCATTGCCGTAGATCCAGATGGCAAAATCTGGGTTCAACCATTCTCATCTACGGATAGTGTAGAGGTGAATGGTGCTTTCGAGCTGACTAATGTGATCTATGTTTTTAATTCAGACGGTACTGAATCCGACCTTTCTCCAATAAAGTTTCTGGATTTTTCTGGTGCAGAGCAGGATACTTTGGGTGGGTTTATCAATGCAGATGGGGGCTGGGAAACAAGATCTGGACGAGGCCTTCGCACGGATGCTGATGGTAATATCCTGGCGTCACAATTTAAAACCATCTTTAAAATCGATTACCAAACAGGCGATGGATTGGCTAAAAATGAGTTTGATGACTATTGTGCGTTGTCGGCTCCGGCTGCCGATGCCAATGGCAATGTATTTGTTGCTTCGGTGTGTTCTGTGGACGGTGTGCCCCTTCGTATTCTCGATACCGACCTCAGCTTTATCGCAAATGCTGTAGATGTCGTGCCTGGGTTTTCACGTTCTTTCGAGGTGTCATCCGACGGGAATAGAATTTATTGGGCAGGTTATACCACCAATGGGGTTATTCTCTATGAACGCCCCGATGAGTTTTCTGCCTTTGACTCCGTTGGAGTTGTTGTTCCAGGGGTGGATAGCGAGTCGTTGAGCTTTAATTCAGCCACAGGCAATCTCTGGGTATCCTCTGGTTCGTCCAACGACGTGCCGAATGACCTTGAGGGGTTCGATACAAACTGGCGCTCGAACACCTGGTATGAGTTTGATCCGGCCAGCCTGGCAGTCAATACGGTACCACCTTTTCTGAATTTCATTACCTGGAACGAATGTGAGACGTTCGACGAAAACGGAGTGTGTCAGGAGTCGGCAGGACGCCCACGGGGCCTTGCGTTCAGCCCGGATGGTGAAATGGCTTACGTCACCCAGTTCAGCCAGGATGCTCCTTCCGTGCAGGCTTTTACGGAAGCACCCTTTGTGGCTATCGAGCGGGATGATGACACGGTGCCCGAGTCGTTCACGCTGTCGCAGAACTATCCCAACCCGTTCAATCCCGAGACCCGGATTCAGTTTACGCTGAAGCAGGCGGGGCAGGCGCGGTTGCGCGTCTTCGATATGCTCGGGCGCGAAGTGGATGTGCTGGTGAACGAGACGCTCACGCCGGGCACCTACACGGCTACCTTCGAGGCACAGGGGCTGGCTTCAGGCACCTATCTCTACATGCTGGAGTTCGGTGACCAGCGTCTCAGCGGTACCATGACGCTCCTCAAGTAACTGCTACTTGTTAATGCAAATGAAGGGTTGACCTATTCCCCCTTTGAAGGGGGCCAGGGGGATGTTAGTTAAGGATCCAACCAACGGACATCCCCCTCAATCCCCCTTTGAAGGAGGACTTCACGCGCCAACGCTTCATTCGCATTGATAGATGCTGAATACAGGACGGCAAGAGGGCATCCGGTTTTCGCTGCCGGATGCCCTCTTGCTTGACTGCCCGAAGCCCGTCTTTGCCCTATCCCTGCTCTGCCTTTCCCGCTCGTTAAGCTTATGAAGTACATCCCGCTACTCTTCGCTGTTATCCTGTTGAACGTTGTGGCCCCATCGGCATCGGCGCAGCCCGAACCGCTGGCGAAGTACGAGTTCCGGGGAGCCTGGATCGCCACCGTGATCAACCTCGATTGGCCGAACTCGCCTACGTCTTCCACCCAGGCCCAGCAGGCCCAACTGATCACGATGCTCGATGAGTTGAAAGAATCGGGCATCAACGCCGTGCTGTTTCAGGTGCGCTCTGAGGCTGACGCGATGTATGCCTCAGAGATAGAGCCGTGGTCCTACTGGCTGACGGGAGAGCAAGGGGTGGCTCCAGATCCGTTCTACGACCCGCTGGCTTTTGCCATTGAGGAGGCGCATAAACGGGGGATGGAACTGCACGCCTGGTTCAATCCCTACCGGGCCGTGCGGGGTTCGGGGTATCCCAACGCACCCTCCCATGTCTCTGTCGAGCATCCCGAGTGGATCCTTACGCTGGGCGGCCTTCAGGTGCTCGATCCCGGTCTGCCCGACGTACGCGACCACAATGCCCGTGTCATCGCCGATGTGGCACGGCGCTACGACATCGATGGCGTCCACTTCGACGACTATTTCTACCCGTATCCGCCCAATCAGATTACCAACGAAGACGACGCGACCTTCGCTGCCCACAACAGGGGGTTCACCAACCGAGGCGCGTGGCGGCGAGACAATGTCAACCTGTTCGTCGCGCAGGTCTACGACAGCCTGCAAGTCATTCGGCCCTCCGCTTCCTTTGGTATCAGTCCGTTCGGCATCTGGAAGAACGGGGTGCCATCGGGTATCACCGGGCTGGATGCCTACAATGTCATCTATGGCGACGCCGTAGCCTGGCTCGACGCCCAGATCATCGACTACGT
>DATGCC010000695.1:0-6717 GCA_035312345.1 Rhodothermales bacterium | reverse complement strand
CGCGCTCGCCTTGTAGCACGGGTGGGAGGCGGGTGTCGAGTATAAGGTCAATCGCGACTGCATCCTGCGCCGCCTGAATGTGCATAGGAAAAGTGGCATCCTTGCCTTCTACCGACCAGTCTTCAAGCCAGATGCGATAAGGATCGGCCTGTGCTCCAGCCAGCCCGGCAGCACCCCGGCTAAACCGCTAAATCGCATAAAACTGCTCGCCATCGACATCCGAGAGGGCAAAATGCGCCATAAAAAGCTGGTTCGTTGCCCAGCCGGAGTCGCGGGCCGAAAGTGTGGTGTCCGGTGGCGTTAGCGCGAAGCGAAAGATGGTAAACTGGTAGCCGAAATGTTCTCCACCTTGTGTTTCCAGATTGCCTGTGTAATACCACCATTCGGTTTTGAAGCCGGGGTGTGGGCCGTAGTCGGTGGGGAAGTCGAATGGTCGGATTGTGTCGGCGCGGAGGTAGCCGGTGGTATCGCTGCTCATCGCCTCCGCTACACCCAGCGAAGCACGCAGGTCTTCTTCCTGCGTCTGGCAGGCGGAGAAAAATAGCAAAATCAAAATGCACAAACTGCTTGTATATCGCATCTTCGTGGGACGGTTATTCTTCTCGTAACGCCATGGCTGGATTCGCCCGCGCCATCTTCCAGGCAGGGTACAAACCTGCCAGCAACGCCGCGACGAGCGCCAGTGCCAGTGCCTGCAACAAAATCTCCGGCGACACCTCGACTTGCAGCGTCCAGCCGAAGGAGCGCTTGTTGATGACGTGGATGAGCACGTAGGCCAGCGTCAGGCCGAGGGGAAGGGAGAGGAAACCCGCCATCAGACCCATGAGGCCGGTTTGCATTGTCACATAGCGCCACACCTGCCGGGGTGTGAGACCATTGGCACGGAGGACGGCCAACTCGCGGGCGCGTTCGAGTTGCAGCGCCATTAGCGCACTCAGCACCCCGACGAACGCCACCAGCACCGCCAGTAGGCGCAGCACGATGGTAACCGTAAAGGTGCGGTCGAAGATGGCGAGCGAGGTTTCGCGGAGGGCACGGTTGGAACGAATGAATACTTCCTGCTCATCGCCTACACGTTCGCGCAGGGCCTTGACGAGCGCATCCACATCCTGCCCAGGCGTCGCATACAGCGCCAGTCCTGCGATGCCCCGATCCTCATAATAACGGTCGTAGGTGGCACGGCTCATCATCACCACGCCGAGATCGGAGCCATAATCGTAAAAGATGCCGGTGACAGGGAAGGCACGCTCGCCCCGGTCGGTTTGGAGCCCCACACTGTCACCCAGGGCCACGCCGAATCGATAGCTATAGGGTTCGGAGACGATGACCGCCTCGCCGCCATCAAACGACGGCAGCATATCGCCTGCTTTAAAACGAAACGTGCGGCGGGTATTTGGTCCCTGGTCGATGGCGACGAGGTCGGTGGGGCCGTTATTGGAAGTGACGCGCACACTTTGAACGGAATAAGCTCCCGCCACGCCGGGTGCGTTTTGCAGCCGCTCCACGACGCCCGGCTCCAGCGAGGCATCGCTCCGGCGGAAGACGAGGCTCGGCGGTTGCACATACACGTCGGCTTGTAGCGAATAGCTTAGCCACACCTGCACCGTTTCGCGGAAGCTATCTACCATCACGCCCACACCTACCGTCGCCGAAATGGCGATCATCAGCGCGGCGATAGCGACGGCCGTGCGGCTCAACGTGGTGACGACACTGCGGGCCGCCATCCGCCCCAGCACACCGAAGGCTTTGCCCATTGCCGGACGCATGATTTTGGCAAAGCCAACAACAGCAGCGGGGGTGAGGAGGGCAAACGCCAGCAGCACGCACAGCAATGCCAGATAGCTGATGACAATGCTACGGCCCGGCAAGAGCAGCAACCCGATGGCCAGCACGCCGAGCACGCCGCCGCCTAGCGCCAGCCGGGGTAGCATCTGTGTGAGGCGCGATTCTTCTTGCGAACGGCGCAAAACGGTAGTGGCAGGCGCGTTGGTTGCCTCGCGGGCGGGCGAAAGCGTTGCCAGCACCGTGGCACCAAGACCAAGGGCGATGCCTTTGCCAAGGGTCCAGAACGACAGGTTCAGGTCGCGGACGCGCAGCACGTAGTAGAGGTCGTTGATCGTTTGGGTGACGAGTTGGACAAGGCCGCGTCCCAAGATAATGCCGAGCAGCAGCCCGAGTGCCGTCCCAATGAGGCCAATGAGAAATGCTTCGCCAAGGATCAACCCGAACACCTCGCGCCGGGTGACGCCAAGCGCCCGTAGCCGTCCGATGAGGGCCCTCCGCTGCACTACCGAGAAGGTCATCGTGTTGTAGATCAAAAACATACCCACGACGAGTGCCAGCAGGCTCAGCGCTGTCAGGTTCAGGTTGAACGCCCGTGTCATCTGCTCGACCGTCTCTGTCCGAGCCGACGAGCGTACAATTTCAGCACCCGGCGGCAAAGCCGATTCGGTCTGGGCCAGCCGTTCTTGACCGAACTCGCTATCGGGGACCAGCAAATCGATGCGGCTGAGGCGGCCTACCATGCCGAACAATTCCTGCGCTGTGGCAATGTCTACCACCAGCAGGTTGTCCATGGCCTGGGCGCTTCTTTCGTCGTCGGGGATCATCAGCCCGGCGAGCATCACCATTTTGTCGACGCCGCCGACGCGCAACGCGAGTGAATCGCCGAGAGCCAGGCCAAGGTCGGTAGCGGTGGGGCGGGCCATCAGTGCCGTGTTCGGCTGAGCCATGAACACAGCCAGATCAAGGTCGCTACCAGGGGTGCCGGTATAGGAACGGAAAGGCGCTTCCGCCAGCGGGTCGATACCGAGGATCTGGAAGGTGCGGCCTGGATATGCCGGAGCACGGGCAAAGCCTTCCACGACAGGCGCGCTATCCCGTAGGCCCTGCTTCACGCGCAAAGTACGGTACACGTCTTCGTCCAATCCCTCCGCTGCACCAACGATCTGATGTGTCGCTTTGCCCGTCACCGTCTCTGCCGAGAGCGCAAATGCTTGCTCCGCACTTGCATTGGCGAGGTCGATAGCCACCACGACCGCCACGCCCACCGCCACGCCGAGGATCGACAGCGCGATGAGCAACGGATGCCGCAGCAGGTAGCGACGGCTGGTACGACGGAGGAGTTTGGTTGCCATTGGCTACCGGTGAGAAGGTTGAAGCGGTTTTCGTTTCAGATTAAACAGGTGAAGGAAAAGGAGGGCGGGGAAAGGGTGAATGGGAGCATCTGCTCCTCCCCCTCTCTTTCCTAGATCAACTCATCGGACGTATGCTCTTCCAGCACACCGCCGTGCAGAGTCAGCACCCGGTCAGCGAGTTCTATGATGTCGCGGTCGTGGGTGGCGATGAGGAGGGTGCGGCCTGCTTTGTGGATGAGCCGGTCAAACACATCCATCACCTGCTGGCCCGTCTCGAAGTCGAGGTTGCCGGTGGGTTCGTCGGCGAGGATAAAGAGGGGATCGTGGGCAAGGGCGCGCACAACGGCCACACGTTGCTGCTCGCCACCGGACAGCCGATCCGGGAAGCTGTCGGCGCGATCGCGCAGGCCCACTTCTTCGAGCAAGAAATAGGCTTTTTGTTGTACACCGTTTTCGGTCTGCCCGTTGAGTTCGAGCGGCAGCAGGATGTTTTCAGCGACGGTGAGCGTGGGGATCAAATTGAACGATTGAAACACAAAGCCGATATGCTCGCGGCGAAACAGCGTGCGTTCCTGCTCCGAGAGCCGCGTCAGGTTTGTTCCACCGATGATCACCTCACCGCTACTCGGCAGGTCGATGCCACTGATGAGGTTGAGTAGCGTGCTCTTGCCCGATCCGCTTCGGCCCAGCAGCACTACGAGTTCGCCTGACCGAATCGTACAATCGACGCCGCGCAGCACGGCCCGCTCGCGGTCGCCTTCCTGGTAGGTCTTGGTCAGACTATGCACCTCGACGAGCGACTCACCGGGGTGTGCTCTCCTGCTGTCGATCATTTGCGTATCGTCTACTGCTCCGATGGGTTGTGGGCTATGCTCACACAGGACCCATCGACGTCTTCAAAGTTCGGCCCGATACGTGAAGGGATGGTAGAAACAGAGGAGCACGTCAGGAAGCAACGTCTTCCGGGAGGGAGTTGAGGAGAATGCTTTCCGTGGATGAGGTGGCGGGCACACCGCGCAGCAGGACCGAGACCGTGGTGCCCTGGTCCAGTTCGCTCTCGATCTGAAAAAGCCCCTGGTGCAACTCGGTGAGGCGTTTGACGATCTGGAGGCCGAGGCCAGTGCCCTGCTGCTCGTGCATTTTGCGCTCAAATTGCAGGTACGCGCCTATATTATTGATCTGGGTCTCTGGGATGCCACAGCCTTCATCGCGTACGGTGAGCACGAGGTCGTTTTCGATTTCGCGCATCTCGACCTTGATGGGGGAGCCCGCGTCAGAAAACTTGAGGGCATTATCGAGCAGTTCGTCGAAGATTTTTTCGAGATACGGCTCTGAAATCATGATCGTTTTTTTGAGCGTCTGGATCTGCACATCGTCGCTGCGGCCGGCGTGTTGCGCTTTTTCCTGGGCCACCCGTTCTATGATAAGCTGGGGATGATGCAGACGCTGTTGCATCAGCACCGGGTTGCTTTCCATGTCCCGGGCCAACATCTCCACCTGTGCGTAGATCAGGAAGTTCTCGGCAAGCCGCCGCAGCCGCATACCAGACTGGTGGATGTTGTGCGCCAGTTCCTGCACGTCTTCGATAGGCAGGCCGTCTCCGACATCCTGGATCAGTTCGGCCCCGCTGAGGATGACACTGAGCGGCGTGCGCATCTCGTGCGGCAGGGCCATGCTGATGCTGGCACGCAACTGCTCCAACTTCAGTTCGGCGGCCTGCTGGAGCGCCTGCTTTTTCCGAAGCTGCGTCTCCACGCAGGCTACTAGGTCCGGCTGGTAGAAGGGCTTGTTGAGGTAGTCATCGGCTCCCAGGTTCATGCCCTCGCGCCGCCGTTGCGGATCGGCGAGGCCCGTCATGAGCACGAACGGGATGACGGCGGTTTGGGGATCGGCGCGCAAGCCACGCAGCACATCGTAGCCATCCAGGCCCTGCATCATAATGTCGCAGAGAACCAGATCGGGCTTGTGCTCTCGGGCCATTTCCAGTCCCATAATGCCCTCTGTGGCGATCAGTACGGCATAGCCCTCATTTTCCAGATATCTGGAACAAACTGCCCGCACGCCGGGGTCGTCTTCAATAATCAGTATGTGTTTGGGAGGTGGCTTCATGCTCTAATAAACGCGATACCAGGTGAATTTAGCCCAAAAGGGAAGAAGGAAAACCAGGCGGATGGTGGTCCGTCGGTTGGGAAGAGGTATCTTTAGCCAAAAGCACGCCAAACCATGCGTTCCTGTCCTAAAAACCGGCTCTTTCACTGATATCTTAATTATGAAAAAATTGCGCCTACTTGCAGTGAAAGCATGTAGCATGTTCTGTCACAACGCATTCTAAAATAGGTCTCGGCTGCTGGTCATGCAACCTTTTCTGTATCTACCAGTCCTGCCAGCAGATAAAGCACTGCCATGCGTACGGCCACCCCGTTGGTGACCTGGTTAAGGATGATGGCCCGCTCGTGGTCGACTACCTCACTGGCGAGTTCGACGCCCCGGTTGACGGGACCGGGGTGCATGACCAGCAGGTCGGGGTGCTGTGCCATGTGCTCCATCGTAATACCAAAGCGGTCGTGGTATTCACGCAGGCTGGGGAAGAGGCTGCTGCCCTGCCTTTCGAGCTGGATGCGGAGCGCCATCGCCACATCGCAGCCGTTGAGGGCTTCGTTGAGGTCGTGCGTTACGTGCACGCCGAGGTGTTCGATGCCGTAGGGGATGAGCGTCTTAGGGCCGCAGAGCGTGACGTTTGCGCCGAGCGCCCGTAGTCCGTGGATATTCGACCGTGCTACGCGGCTGTGTGTGATGTCGCCGAGGATGGAGACGTTGAGGCCCGCGAAGGTGTCGAAGTGGTCGGACATGGTGAGCAGGTCGAGCAATGCCTGCGTGGGGTGCTCGTGGGCACCGTCGCCCGCGTTGATAATGACCGCATCGACGCATTGCGTGAGAAAGTGCGGCGCGCCGGGCGATTTATGGCGGACGACCACCATGTCGATCTTCATCGCCTCGATGTTCTGCGCGGTGTCTTTGAGCGTTTCACCTTTCGAGACGGAGGAGCCGGAGGCAGAAAAGTTGACCGTGTCGGCGGAAAGTCGCTTTTCGGCCAGTTCAAAAGAAATGCGCGTGCGGGTCGATGGCTCGAAAAATAGATTGACCACCGTGACACCCCGCAACGTGGGCACGCGCTTGATGGGCCGGTCCAGCACCTCGCGAAACTGCCGTGCCGTCTGCAAAATAAGCTGGATCTCCTCCGCGCTGTAGGTGGAGAGGCCCAGCAAATGTCGATGCTCCAATTGCGAAATGCGGAGTTCGGGGTTCGGAGTGGAAGGAGGGGTGTCTGCCTGCATAGAGGTTTGATACGTATCTTCACGAATAGTCATTCCGAACTCCGCATGCCCAACTCCGCATGAGCCACTCGTTCGACCAGCCATACGCCTTCGCGGTCGTCCATTTCGTGGAGTCGCACCCGTACCTCTTCGCCAGGCATTGTCGGGACTTCGCGGCCTACGATGTCGGCGCGGATGGGCAACTCGCGCAGGCCCCGGTCCACGATGGCGAGGAAGCGGATGGAGGCCGGGCGGCCCAGGTCCAT
>DATGCC010000694.1:0-2890 GCA_035312345.1 Rhodothermales bacterium | reverse complement strand
GCGTGGTCGTCGTCGGTCAGCACCACCCGGCCGCCGGGCCGCACGGCGCGTACCATCTGCCGTACGACGCGGATCGGCTCGCGCAGGTGCTCCAGCAGAAACCGCGTATGCGCCACATCGAACGTGCCCCATTCCTCGTTGTGGAGGGGTAGGGCATTCGCTTCACCCTCGCGCACGGTGACAAGGTCGCCTTCTCCGGCTTCGATCGCCAGACGCGACGCTTCGGCCCGCTGGGCGGCATCGCGCTCTATGCCGAGCACCCGCCCTTCCGGGCCTGCCGCCCGTGCCATCGCCCGCGAGAACTGCGCCAGCCCACTGCCTACGTCCAGCACCCGCTCGCCACCAGTCAGCCTCATTTCGCGCAGGCAGGCATCGTTCAGTAAATCGTTGAGCAACGAGAGCCGCTGCTGCTCTTCCGGCTGGGCACCGTGGATGTAGGCATCTGGTACATCGGATCTGTGCGGTTCCATGTGATCGTTCTGCAAATGTCCTAAAAAGCACCGGAGAAGGACGCACGGCCAAGCCGCATGCCCTTCTCCGGATCAAACGCACAGGTTGGCACCCAGGTTTTAGGCAGGCACCCCCCTCTATTCAGGAACCACGGTTTACGCAGGCTGTCCCACGAGGGCTTCCAGACGGTCGGCCAGTTGTTTCTTCGGGGCGGCCCCGATGAGTTGGTCTACAACCCGCCCGTCCTTGAAGTATAGCAGCGTCGGGATGGAGCGTACGCCGAAGCTCTGCGGGACCTGCGGGTTCGAGTCCACGTCCATTTTCACTATTTTGGCGCGGCCTTCAAACTCCGAGGCCAGTTCCTCAATGGCGGGCGCGATCATGCGGCACGGTCCGCACCAGGCCGCCCAAAAATCGACCAGCACGGGCTGGTCCGAGTTGAGCACTTCTTCCTGGAAGTTGCTATCGGTTCCTGTGATGTACTTGGCGTTGTCAGCCATGATAAGCTCCTTTCTATGTGAACAAACGGGTGGTTCGTACTAACACTTTCTTAGTGTCATCAGGCAATTCTGTGTTACAACATATAAAAAGATAAGGGGGTTTCGGCCTCTTCGTCCAATCAGGCGCACTTCGGGTGAAAGTTTTGTTTGAATCCTGCTTTGTGTCATTTGCTGCGCTGTCAATACACTCGCGTTGCTCGTGTCATTGGCTCACTGCGTTCGTGTCATTGAGGCTGCAGGCGTACATGGCGTGAGCGTAGCGAACCGAATGACAGCGATGCCCATGACCTCTTTCTACTCCATTCGTGCCGGGATTGACTCTTCATACGGCGTGCGTAAGGCCTCGGCGGCTAGCCCGATAGTCGCTTCTCCGTTGACGGTAATATGTAGTCCATCACTTGTCACGGTGCCGATGGGTTGGGCTTGCACCGCTTTGTCGCCGAGCACGTGCTGGATCGCTTCAGCCTGATTGGCAGCGGCCGTGAAGACGATGCGCGATTGGGCTTCGCCAAAGAGTACCGCGTCAAGGCGGGCGATGTCCGTTGGCAGGTTGATCTCGGCTCCAAGGTCATTGGCAAAGAGCACGCTCTCGGCGAGGCACACGGCGAGGCCGCCATCGGAAACATCATGAGCACTATGCACCAGTCCGGCGCGGATGAGGGTGAGCATGGCGTCCTGCACGGCGGTTTCTTCCTCCAGGTCGAAGTGCGGTGCGTCGCCAGCGATTTTGTTGTAGATGGAAGCCAGATACTCGCTGCCGCCGAGGTCGTCGCGGTGTTGCCACGAGGCGGGTGTCAGCAGGAAGATCGTGTCGCCTTCGGATTGGAACTCGGCGGTGGTGCCGTGCGCGTCGAGGTCTTCCACAAGGCCCAGCATGCCAATGGTTGGCGTAGGGAAGACGGCGCTTTCAGGGTTTTCATTGTAGAACGAGACGTTGCCGCCCGTCACCGGTGTGCCGAACGTTCGGCAGGCATCGCCCATCCCACCGACGGCTTCTTTGAAGACCCAGTAGACTTCCGGCTTGTACGGGTTACCGAAGTTGAGGCAGTTGGTGATAGCGAGGGGCTTTCCTCCGGCACAGACCACGTTGCGGGCCGCCTCGGCCACAGCGATCTGCCCACCCTTGCGCGGGTTCAGATAGACGTAGCGTCCGTTGCAGTCGGTCTTGACGGCGAGGCCCTTGTTGGTGCCCTTGATCCGCACCAGCGCCGCGTCCGTCGGTCCCGGTCCTTCGACGGTGTTCGTGCGCACCATCGTGTCATACTGCTGGAAGACCCAGCGCTTCGAGGCAATGTTGGGCGAGCCGAGCAGTTGGACGAGTACGTCGCCTGCCGTCTCCGGCGTCACATCGTCGATAGCATCGAGGTTCAGGTCGCGGACCGTATCGAGGTAGGCGGGGCGCTGCGTTTCGCGATAGTAGACAGGGGCACCGCCGCCGAGGACGAGGTGCTCGGCGGGGACATCGGCTACGAGGTCGCCATGCCAGTAGACCTTTACACGGCCATTGTCCGTCACCTCGCCGATGTGAACGGCGTGCAAATCCCATTTCTCGAAGATGGCTTCGAGCGCTGCACTGTTTTCGGGCGTGCAGACGATCAGCATCCGCTCCTGGCTCTCGGACAGCATGATCTCGTAAGGCGTCATCCCGGTTTCGCGGGTCGGCACCTTTTCGAGTTGGAGCACCATGCCACTTGTGCCTTTCTCGCTCATCTCGCACGAGGAGCAGGTAATGCCCGCTGCGCCCATGTCCTGGATGCCGACGACGAGGTCTGCCGCGATGGCTTCGAGCGTGGCTTCGAGCAGCAGCTTTTCGGTAAACGGATCGCCGACCTGTACGCTGGGGCGTTTTGCCTCGCTCTCCTCGCTGATCTCTTCAGAAGCAAACGCCGCGCCATGGATGCCGTCGTGCCAGGTGGCCGAGCCAACGAAGTAGACTGCGT
>DATGCC010000693.1:0-4496 GCA_035312345.1 Rhodothermales bacterium | reverse complement strand
CCTTCCGCAAGTTTTACCTCCAGCCCTTCGTGGGCCTTCAGTTCGATGGCGTCCGATACAAGTCGCCAGCGCGAGGCATTGATTATCAGGATCATTACGCCATACTGGGGCTCCGAACGGGTCTGTTCCTTATGCTTCGAGACACCCGCGAGAAAAAGAATCGCCTTGTCGTTGGCCTGGGTCTCGAAACACAACGCCCGCTATATGTACGTGGCAGCGTGTTTAGCCAAGCAACGGATCAGGAAAGCACCTGGGAACTCATACCAGACCCACCAGCCCTGGAACAGTGGGGCCTCTACTGGACATTGCGCCTGGGTGCCGAGCAAAAACGCACCATCTATTCCATCGATTTAACGATTAGTAGTAGACGCAATTCCATGCTGTCATCGCTAATTCCGACGAATCCTGTCAGCTACACCAGCCTTCGATTCAGCGTTTTAACTAGACTTTTCTCAACAGATCCAAAGAATAACCATGAATAAATCCCGCTCGATCTATGGGCTGTACGGCTTGCTTGCTGTCCTTGTCTTGGCAGCCCCCTGCTGTGGAGGCGGGCCCTGCGATTCGTATTTTGAATTTTATAACCCTGTGCCTCCCATAACGCTGGCCCCCGGCGACACAATGAGTTATGAGTTGCTATCCAACGTCTGGGCGATGGTCAATTCGTGTAGTGGCAACGAAACCGGGAGATGGTTGCCTGAAACCATCACGGTCTTCAGCAATGATCCAGCCATTGCTATAGCCAGGATTGATCATTCATTGGAGCCCTATGAAAATAGGAGTAGTAACCGACGCAGCCTGTTACGCGTGCAAGCCCAGGCCCCCGGTCAGACACAGATGGTGCTGCGTATCCGCGCCGAAGTCGACTGCGAGGACGTATACGATGCTACGCATTTTACCGTGACGGTAACAGGGCTCCCCTCATCAACCCCTTAGTTTTTTTCTGCATGTCGAGATTGCGAGATACGCTAAAAGCCCTCCAGGCCCGTGGCGACAAAGCGATGGGCCTGTTCCTGACGAACGGCTTTCCTGACCCAAGTAGCACCCTGCCCATCCTCCAGGCCCTTGACAAGAGCGGCGTCGATTTTATCGAATTGGGAATGCCATTCAGCGATCCGCTGGCCGAGGGTTTGCCGATTCAGCGGTCGAGCTCGCGGGCGCTGGCCCAGGGCGTCCAGATGGACGATGCCTTCCGCACGGTCGAGCAGTTCCGCGCTACCAGCGAGACGCCGCTGCTGCTGATGGGCTATGTTAATCCCATCTTTCGCTATGGCGTGAGCAACTTTTGCCAGGCTGCGCGCTCTAGTGGGGTAGATGGGTTGATCTTGCCCGATCTGCCGCCGGAGGAAAGCGCCCTCATTGCAGAAGCTGCCGCCGACGCGGACCTCGGCATGGTCTACCTCATCGCCCCCAACACGCCCGACGACCGCATCGCCGAGATCGACGGGCTGGCGACCGCTTTCGTCTATGCCGTTTCGGTGACGGGATTGACCGGCGCTGGCCTCGGCGAAGTGGACGCGGTGGCGAGCTATCTGGCCCGCGCCCGAAAAGGCGTCCAGCATAACCCGCTGCTCGTCGGTTTCGGCATCAAAACCCACGACGACGCGATGCGCCTGAGCCAGCATACCGACGGCTTCATCGTTGGCTCGGCGCTGATCACGCTCATCGAAGCGTTGTGGGATGATACAACGCTGACGCTGGAAGATCGCTTGTCTGCCGTGCGGGGCTTTGTTCATGGCCTCAAACATGGCACAGCGCCAGAGGAGGTGGCTAACGGATGAGGCAACCGTCGGGCGGCTAGTTCGTTTGATAGGTATCGCTCATACTACCCAACCCCAGGAGGATATGCCTGCTTTGATCGCAACCCGATGGAGTCCACTGCGCCGCCTGCTGGCGTTTTCTATGGGCAGCCTCTGCGCGGCCCTGTTGCTGTTTCTGGCTGGATGTGAGGGCGAGTTCGATTATCGCCCCGAAGCCACTGGCCCTGAGGCTGAAATCACCGTCGTCACCGACACGAATAGCTGGAACGGTCCGGTCGGCGAGGCCCTGCGTAACGAACTCGGCAAGTATGTGACTACGTTGCCCACGCCGGAGCAGGCTTTCGACATCAAGCATGCCAGCATCACGTCGCAACGGGAGTTCGACCGGCTCACGCGGTTCAAAAACATCGTCGTGGCGGCTCCCTTGAGCGATACGACCAACGAGGCCAAGTTCCTCAAAAGCATCCTCTCTGAAGAGGCCCAGCAGGCCATCGCCGAGGGCGGCAACGCGGTGGTGCCCCGTGAGGACGTATGGCGACGGCGGCAACAGGTCGTCTATGTGACTGCCGCTACGCCCACAGATCTGGCAGCAACCATTGCAAGCGACGGTGAAAGCATCCGCAACCGCTTCGACATCGCCACCCGCGAGCGCATGTACCGTGAGATGTTCGAGCGAGGCCGCCAGCCAGAGATCGAGCAGGAGTTGATGGAAACACACGGGTTTGCCGTCAACGCCCAGCATGACTACCTGATCGCTATCGACACAACGAATTTCGTCTGGCTCCGCCGCATCCTCTCCGACACCTGGCGCAGCCTTTTCATCTATTACGAAGAGAACGCCAATCCGGCAGATCTTACGCCCGAATGGGTCTACAGCACCCGCGATTCGCTGGCCCGGCGCTACCTACAAGGCAACAGCGGGGGCTGGGTCGAGGTCGACCGCCGTCGCCCGTTGGAAACCGAAGAAATCAACTTCCTCGACCGCTATGCCCTCGAAACGCGCGGCCTCTGGCAAATGGTGGGGCGCATTGACGGCGAAGACGTGCAGTTTGGCATGGGCGGCCCATTCCTCACCTACGCTTTCTACGACCAGCCCAGCGGACGCCTCTACCTGATCGACGGGATGGTCTTCGCGCCGAGCTTCAAGAAGCGCGAGTTTCTCCGCCAGATGGAGGTCATCGCCTATACCTTCCGCACCCAGCAAGAAGCAGAAGCCGAGGCCCAACTGGCTGAGAACGAATGAGGAGGGGTGATTGCGGGTTGGGTGCTGATAAAAATCCGTACTTCCTTTCCTATGCCCTTGTGTTTTTGCTCTTAGGCCTGGGCGCGTGCTCGCCTTTTCTCTCGGAAGAGCCACCGCTCTCGGACAGCACAATGGTCGAGGTGCTGATTGAGTTGCATCTGGCGCGGGCGCGGCATGACATCCAGCAGGATCTGCCCCCCACCCTACATGACGAAATACTAGACGCGTACAGGCTCACCGAGCAGCAATTCCAGGAGACGATGGCGTTCTATGTCGATCATCCTGAAACCTACACGGCGGTGTATACCAGAGTCATGGACCGCCTCGCCGCCGAACGTGATCCTGTGGAAGCTCCTGAAAACAGAGAAATGGAAATCCTGGCAGATACGTTGACGAACTAGGATCGGCGCGGACGCCATTGCTCCATCATCTCAGTGGCTTTCTCCGTAACAACAAACAACTCTTCCAGCGGGTCTTCAACCTGCAAATATGCCTCCTGCACCAGCCAGTCAATCAATCTGTCGATGTGCTGCGTTGCGTAATCGGTGTCTTCAAACCACTGAGGGCGAGGTACGCTCTGCTTGATCTGATGCAAGATGTGCCGCATGACGGGCTCATCCTCCGGCGTGATGACGACAGCTTTGTGCCGACCGAGACACACGTCGCATTTTCCACATCGCTCTGGGCTTCGCTCACCGAAATAGGCCAGCAGAAAATGACGGCGGCAGGTGACAGAACGGGCATATCGAAGCATATCGGCGAGGCGGCTCTCGGCGCGGCGGCGAGACCGACGCACGGCCAGATCGTCCACGGGGATGCGCCGGGCGCGGGCTTCGAGGAACTGAACCCGCTGGGCGGCTCCCGGTGCGCGCCAGTCGATCAAGCCCCGCTCCTGTAAAAAATCAAATCCGCGCAATAGCCGGGGCCGAGGCAACTGTGTCCGCCGCTCCACCAGCCGCAGGTCGATCTCCCACCATTCCGAAAAAGCATCCGCGTGGACCGTGCGCAGCAGTTCGTGCACGAACCCGGCCAGTGCCTGATTCTGCAACCCCGCTGCATACCGCCGCACCGCATCCGCAGGCTGCAGAAAACGAATCAATCCTTGATGACGACGAGCGGGCAACAGCGCCCAGGTTTCTTGACGGGCCAGTAGCTCTAGCGAGGTGCGAACCCTGCTCGGCGCAAACCCGGCGAGGCGTGTGATGGCCTCCAGGTCGAGCGTTACGGGCGCTTCTGGAAGCGTGCCATGCGGAATCTGGGCCAGGTTGCAGACCGCGTCATATACCTGGCTCACTGACTTCGCATCCGGGTGTCCTTCCTCTATCAGGGCCCGCTGCGTAGCCTCGTCTCGCGGAGAAAATAACAACACAGCATAGGCTGTCTGCCCATCGCGCCCGGCGCGGCCTGCTTCCTGGTAATAGGCCTCCAGGGAGGCCGGTACATCTACATGAATAACGAAACGCACGTCCGGCTTGTCGATACCCATGCCGAAG
>DATGCC010000692.1:0-3195 GCA_035312345.1 Rhodothermales bacterium | reverse complement strand
TCAAAGAGACCGAGCATGAAGTCCGTGACTTCTCTCGCTCTTTGCGCTTCTACCTGCGCCCGGTCTCGTTGCTGCGCTGTGGCTTGCTGCTGCACCGCCATCGCTACGGCAAATCCCAATACCAAAACGACGAACACGGTGGTCGTAGCCACCCCAACCCGGTGCCGCCGCACGAACTTACGCACCCGATAGCCCAGGGTCGCCTCACGCGCCAGGACCGGCAACCCGGCCAGGTGCCGCTTGATGTCTTCGACAAACGCCTCGGCAGAGGCATACCTGCGCTCGGGTTCTTTTTGCAGCGCTTTCAGGCAAATCACATCCAGGTCGCCCTGCAGGCGGCGGCACAGGTGCTCTGTGGTCGTCGCCCGCGCCGCGGCGGTCTCCGTCGCTGTGTTGCTAGTACGTTCGTCCATGACGGCTGTAGAGGGCCGTTTCGGCTCCTGTGTGAGCACGGCCTGTGCTGCCCCTGGCCCTGTACTCATGTAGGGACGCTGGCCGGTGAGCAGTTCATAGAGCACCACGCCGAGGCTATACACATCGGTCATCGCCATCACCGCCTCCCCTTTGATCTGCTCCGGTGCCGCGTAGGCCAGGGTCATCAAGCGGTGGCCTGCCGCCGTGAGCGTCGGGGCGGCAGCCTCCTCTTCGGCATCGGCCATCATCTTGGCAATGCCGAAGTCGAGCAGCTTCACCTGGGGGCGACCTGCATCATCCTCAGTCACCAGAATATTTGATGGCTTCAGGTCACGGTGAACCACAAAGTGCTGGTGGGCATGCTGCACGGCCCGCCCTACGGTCTCAAACAACCGCAACCGCCCCTCAATGCCGAGTTGGTGGGCATCACAATAAGCGTCCAGGGGCTGCCCTTCGACGTACTCCATCGCAAAATAGGGCGAGCGATCCGCCGTCACGCCGACATCATAGAGACGGGCGATGTGCGGATGCTCCAGCCGGGCCAGCACGCGTTGCTCGAACAGAAAACGCTCGGTGGCTCCCGGATCAGCCAGCCCGTTGCGCACCAGTTTGAGCGCCACCTGGCGGCCCACATCCTCGCGTTCGGCAAGGTATACCACACCCATGCCACCGTGACCCACCTCTCGCACCAACCGATACGGCCCCACCCGTCGCTCTGCCACAATAGTTGCTGGCCTGTCATCTAAGGCTGGCGCAGCAAAGGCGAGGGCATCGGCATCCAGGAAAGTCGGCGTTACCGCCTCGGCAGCCAGCAAGGATTCCACCTCGCGCCGCAGGGCGATGTCATCATCACATGCTTCATCGAGAAAGGCTGCACGCTCCTCGACAGCGCATGCCATTACTTCATCCAGCAGATGTTCGATTTGCTGCCAGCGATCTGGTGTCATGGGCCAGGTGGGGGTGGTGAAGGTATTAACGGGTCAAGGTGGACTGCCTGCTTGACGACCGACGAAGGATGATGGCAGTTCTTGGTTGTCTTTTCCCCGCCTGCGCGGGGACAGGCTCGGTCGTCCGTCGTCTTCTCGCATGAGCATCAACACCTGCTTTAACCCACCCTGGCGGGATGCCTCATTGCGCTACTTCCTTATACGCAGGATAGCTGTTTTATAGGAAAATCAGGGCCTACGGCGAATGGACAAAATCGTGTCCGCTATCCAGTTTCTATTACCCACCGACACTCAAACCTCATCTCCTGCAAGTTCACGGGTGAGCCACATCCTGGCCTTGCGCCAATCGCTACGCACGGTGCGGGGGGTGAGGTCGAACACGGAAGCGATCTCTTGTTCAGTCATACCCCCGAAGAATTTATACTCCACAATGTGCCCGAGACGCTCGTTTAATGCTGTCAGCCGGATCAGCGCTTCGTCCAGTGCCAGCAGCACTTGGCCTCGGGCTTCGATAGGCACCTGCCCTTCTTGCAAGCGCACCACGGTGCGTCCGCCGCCGCGTTTCTGGGCCTGCCTTCGCCGAAAGTAATCGACAAGGATCTGCCGCATAGCACGGGCTGAGAGGGCGAGGAAGTGCGACCGGTCCTGCACACACACCCGCGACTGGTCGAAAAGCTTGAGGTAGGCTTCGTGGACGAGGGCTGTGGTGTTGAGCGTATCGCCGGGCTGCTGTCGCTGAAGCTGGACATGCGCGATCTCTCGCAATTCACCATAGACGGCACCGAACAATGCGTCGAATGCGCCCTCTTCGCCTTCGCGTACCTCGCGTAGCAACTGTGTGACGTCTGCAGCCATGCTATCTCCGGTTTACTCCCACCATCATGTATTTCCGGTTTTCGCCCAGCTTTACGTAGTACAGAGTATGGAAGGCAAGATAGTGTGTCTCTGGCGCTTTCGCTATGTCTTTCTTCTAAACTAACCTAACCTAACTTGCCAACCATGAAACAGGTTGTGATATCTTGCTGCCTGGCCGCCGCGCTGCTGATGGCTTTTCAGGCAATGCCCTCCTATGCCCAGTACGATCAATACGACATCTACGTCCACGACTGGCTTGCGGGCACGACAGTGCAGGTTACATCCATCCCCAATCGCGGCGAGTTCAACCCGGCGTGGTCGCCTGATGGTAGGTACATCGTTCATGATGTCGTCAAGTTCGACCGCAGCGGCACACCGGTGTACCAGGATCTGGCTATCACCGAGGTGGCCTCGGGGGTGAGCACTCCCCTTGCTGGCACCGACCAGGGCAACGACGCGGCCTGGCACCCCAAGGGTGGCCTCATCGCGTTCGACCGGGCACCTGTCGGCGATTTGTCTATCTACTACGTCCCGTCCTCGGGGGGCACACGGGGGCTGCTGCTTACCGACGCCATCGACCCTACGTGGTCGCGGAATGGGAACTACCTAGCGTTCTACCGACCTAGCGAAGGGGCCATCTACACGCTGAACCTGAAAACCGGAGCTACCACTTTCGTGGACGAAGGCGAAGCCCCTTTCTGGGATCAGCACACAGATGAATACATCACCTTCACGCGGGATGGCGAAGTTTTTTCTGTCCGGGTGATAGGCGGTGCGGCAGCAGGCTCGCCGATGCAACAAACCTTCGACCCGGCCTTCGATGGCGGCTCCACCTACTCGCCAACAGCCAAGCACATCGTGTTCATGACCACCCGAGGCGGACAGTCCGACCTGTGGGTTGTCTACGCCTTTGGTGGCACCCCGACGTACCTGACTGGCTCGCCGCTTGTGGATGAATACGACCCCGCCGGACGGCGTG
>DATGCC010000691.1:0-3949 GCA_035312345.1 Rhodothermales bacterium | reverse complement strand
GCAACTCTACGAAACACTTTATAGTCTGATGGAACCCAACACGCCGCGGCCCGACCTCGTGGTCTACCTGCAATCGACGACGGAGCGGCTGATGCGCAACATTCGGGAGCGCGGACGGGCCTACGAGGCAAACATGGACCCAGACTACATCGCAGCCCTTAACGAGGCGTATTCTTACTATTTCTTCCGCTACACCAAAAGCCCGCTGCTTATCATCAACGCCGAGGCGATTGATTTTGTCAAGAATGTGGAGGATTGGGAGGAACTGGTGCGGCAGATTGCGACTGTAAAGCACCACGGCACCACGTACTTTAACCCGACGCCGTCGGGCACGCTCAACGCTGGATAGACCATAAGCAGCATCGTGTTCCTAAAACTTCTCGTCATCGCCCTGCTGTTTTACTACGTCGCCAGGACAGGCAAAAATCTGTACCGGGCTATCGCTCACGATCCCAGAGCACAGGGGCAAGTGCCGCCTTCGCATGAGCGACAACAGCAGGCACGATCCTCGCGTCCTCAACCTCCACAGTGGCAAGGGCCACCCACGACACAGTCTCGCCACGAGCCGGATGTCGAAGAAGCGAAGTGGGTGGATTTGTAGGAGAGCCTATGAGTCTGAGAGCCTATGAGTGGGAATCAGCGAGAATCAGACTGGATGCCGAAGCTGAACGTGAGCGTCTGGTAGCTCGGGACGGGCTTGCCGTTTTGGCGGGCCGGGCGGAAGAGCCAGCGGTCGGCGGCAGCGAGAGCAGCTTCTTCGAGACCATAGCCCAGTTCGTTGGTGGCCTGCTTCGGGCCATCCCTGTCTTTGACGAGGAAGCGCTCGATGATCTTCTTCTCCTGCACACGCCCCCGCTCATCGACAAGCACCTCCACGTTGATCTCAGCCTTAATCTTCTTACGCTCGGCTTCGCGTGGGTATTTCGGCTCGACCACGCGCACCGGCTTGGGTCCCGTATCCGGTCGCCGCGATCGGGATTGCACTTCTTCGCCTTCCGGCAAGCCCTCCTCGAATTCGAGATCCAGACCCGGATCAATGGTTGGGATGGTTGACTGGTCGAAGTCCAGTTCTTCCGGCTCAATCTCAATGTCATCGGGTACGACGACGGGCGGAAGGGGCGCAGGCGGTGGCGGTGCTTTCTGAATCTGCCGTGTCTGCACGATCTCTTCCATCTGAATCGATTCCTGATCGACAGCAGCATACACGGTAGGCTCACCTCCTCCGGGTTTGGGGGGCGGCCACAGCTTCACCGTCGCAATCACCAATACCAGCGCTACCACCGTACTTGCCAGCACGCGGAAAACGTATTGCTGATGGAATGTATCGTTGACCGGGTGACGCACGGTGATTCGGGTTGTTGAGTGTGGGAGGTTGGGAGTGTGGGAGGTTGGGAGTGTGGGAGTGTGGGAGGAAGATGGATAAAAGCACCCATACCCCCAAACTCCCATACTCTAATACTTTTCTTTTACCGTCGGGTTCAAGACAAAGTAAGATCGTGTGTTGCTGCACCTTATGCCAGAGAAAGGCACATCGCTCGTCGGTGGGTCAGGGTGAATGGTGCGAGGTCTATCGTAAACGGTCAAGTTGAAGGCTTTGCAAAAAGCCACCCGGTGCGCTTGTCAATGAGGCGTTAGTAATCGTATCTTAACGCTCCGGAAGGCTTTCCTACCGAGAGCTTGCGAAGTTGACAAACCCACCGCCCATGCGCGTTACCCCCTTCCGGCCTGACATTGAATTTTCTGCGCGAGCGCAGACCTTTTGCCGCTTCGGCGGTTGAACCTTTCCGATTTTTTCGGAAGGGTTTTTTTGTATCGGTACGTCCCGAGTTTCAGAAACAAACGTCTTATGGACCAGACAACAACATCTCCATCTCCCTGCAAAATGGCTCTGGCCGATGGCACTGTCGTTACCGGTGTTGCTATCGGCCATCGTGGTGAGGCGGGCGGCGAGCTGTGCTTCAACACCAGCATGACTGGCTATCAGGAAATCATGACCGACCCGTCCTACTACGGGCAGGTGATGATGATGACCTATCCGCACATCGGCAACTACGGCGCGATGGACGCCGACATGGAGGCGGCGAGCCCGATGGTCGCGGCGATGGTCGTGCGCTCGTTCACGGATCGCTACTCCAACCAGTTGGCCGATGAGTCCTTCGAGCGGTTCATGAAGCGGCACGAGTTGGTCGGCATCACCGGCGTCGATACGCGTCGCCTCGTGCGCCACATTCGCGCCAAAGGCGTGATGAATGCCGTCGTCTCGTCCGTCGATCTGGACGACGAAAGCCTGGTCGAGAAAGCCCGCAACTGGCCGTCGATGGAAGGACTGGAACTGGCCTCGCGGGTGTCGGTGACGGACGCCTACGACTATGCCACCGGCGACGGGCCTCGCATTGCAGTCTACGACTACGGTTGCAAACAGAACATCCTGCACTCGTTCACCAATCGCGGTTGTGCCGTGCGCGTCTTCCCTGGCGATACGCCATTGAAAGCCGTAATGGCCTGGAACCCGGATGGCCTGTTTTTCTCCAACGGCCCTGGCGATCCCCGCGCTATGCCCGACGCCATCGCGACGGTGCAGGAGGCGATGAAGACCGATGTGCCGATCTTTGGCATCTGCCTCGGCCACCAGCTTATGGCGCTGGCGCAGGGCATCGAAGTCTACAAGATGTTCGTTGGCCATCGTGGGGCCAACCACCCGGTTCAGAATCTGGAGACACGCAAGGTGGAGGTGACGACGCAAAACCACGGCTTTGCCGTCAAGCAAGACGGCATCGACGACGCCATCGCGGAGATGAGCCACGTCAACCTCAACGACCGGACGGTAGAAGGCTTGCGGTTCAAAACGTTCGCCGGGATGAGCGTGCAGTACCACCCCGAAGCCTCGCCCGGCCCGCACGACAGTCACTACCTCTTCGACCAGTTCCTCGGCATCATCGCTGAAAAGAAAGACGTCACGGTGAAGCAATTTTAGATTTTGGATTTGTGATTGCCGATGGGTGCCAGACAGGTGCCTTATCAAAATCGAAAATCCAAAATCCCCAATCGAAAATCGAATAATGCCCAAGCGCACCGACATAAAGAAGATCCTCCTCATCGGCTCCGGCCCCATCGTTATCGGGCAAGCGTGCGAGTTCGACTACTCTGGCACCCAGGCGTGCCGCGCGCTACGTGCCGAGGGGTACGAAGTCGTGCTCATCAACTCGAACCCCGCCACCATCATGACCGACCCGCTGACGGCGGACAAGGTCTATCTGAAAGATCTGACGGTAAAATCGATCAAAGAGATCGTCGAGATCGAGAAGCCCGACGCGGTGCTGCCGACGATGGGCGGGCAAACGGGCCTTAACCTCGCCGATCAACTGCACCGCGAGAATTATTGGGAGAAGCAAGGCATTGACGTCATCGGCGTGGACATCGAAGCGATCCACATCACCGAGGATCGGCAGCAGTTCCGCGACCTGATGGAAGAGATCGGAGTCGATCAGGCACGGAGCCGGGCAGCGCGGAGCTTGCTGGAAGCCAAAGAGATCGCGCAAGAACTGGGCGGCATTCCCATCGTCATCCGGCCCTCGTTCACGATGGGTGGTGCCGGTGGCGGCATCGTGTGGACGGAAAACGACTTCGACCGAATGGTGATGCGGGGCCTCGAACTCTCGCCGGTCCACGAGGTGCTGATCGAAGAATGCGTCTTTGGCTGGAAGGAGTACGAACTCGAACTGCTGCGCGACGCCAACGACAACGTCATCATCATCTGCTCCATCGAAAACCTCGACGTGATGGGCGTCCACACGGGCGACTCGGTGACGGTGGCTCCGGCGCAGACGCTGACGGACAAGCAGTACCAGCACATGCGCGACACGGCCGTCCGCATGATGCGCTCCATCGGGACGTTCGCGGGTGGGTGCAACGTGCAGTTTGCCTTCGATCCAGCCACTGGGCGCATGAT
>DATGCC010000690.1:0-12622 GCA_035312345.1 Rhodothermales bacterium | reverse complement strand
CTTCATTGAGGGCTACGCCACAGCCAACGAGCGCAATGCCGAAACACTGGCCGCCGACCGGGCCCGTGCCATCGCAACGTTCTACACGGACAATGGCATCGACGCAAGCCGGATTATGACCGAAGGCACGGTGCTGCCCTTCCAGCCGAAGTCGGGCGTGCCTGCTACCATCACCATCCCGTACTGCGACGACAGCGAGTTGCAACCGAAACGGGATGCGGTCCGCTCACAAGTCGAGCAGGATATGCGTCAATAATATTCACGTAATCTCTTCCCTTAGGCCAAAAGGCGGGCTTGTCAGAAATGACGGGTCCGCCTTTTGTATTAATAGCCGCTAAACGTGCACTATTATACATGAACGTAACAGGTTTGCGCAACAATGTCACATTTCCTTGAAACACCTTTCACCATTCCTCTGGTTATATTTGCCATTGGCATTGTCGCATTATTTGCAATTCGCAAAACGATTGCTATCTTGCGACAGATGAAAAATGCCTTACTAAAAAACAGACGAATTCGTGACCATATTTGGTTGCAGTCCTTTTCCATGCAACCTGGCGCGTTGTTTTTTGGCATACCACCGGCAGGACAGCCTGGCTGTTTTTTCCTGTCACCTACCCTACAGCTTTACATACAGGCTCCCGGTCTATCGACACATGCGGCCTTCCGCCCTCGATAAACCCGATAGCCTTTAAACCTGAACCTACCTAGCCTAGTCAGCCTTTTACAAAGGAGGATACACCCATGAGCAAGAGATTGCTAACAATATTGTCGCTTTTCTGTGTCATGTTCGCCATGACAGCTAGCAGCGTGCTGGCGCAGAACTTGCGACCCGAAGAAACCCTCTTCATCAAGCCCCGTGTGGGTATTTCGAGTTATCTAGGGGACAACGAAAAGTCGCCGACGAACTTCAACCTCGATATGTACAAAATCGATGGTAAGTTGCCGTACAACGTGGCGCTTGAGTTGGGCTACCAGTTTTCTGTCCCGTTTAGCGTAAGCCTCGCGTACCAGTTGGGCAACTACCCGATTATTACCCAGTTTGGGGAAGAGGAAGGCGCTGAACTGGGCATCGACGATGACCCCACGATCCGCCATACGGTAGCGCTCTTTGGGCGGTATACGTTTGCGAATGCCACCACCAAGGTTGCACCCTACATTAACTTTGGTGCAGCGGCCTCTTTCGGTGATGCCGTCCAGTTCGACCCTACCGCGCCCAACAACCGTGGTGCCGAAGAAAGCGGCAGTGCTTTTGGCCCGCTGCTTGGTATTGGTCTCGACATCGCCCTTAACGACCGGACGTCTTTCTTCCTCGAAGCGAACTCGGCCATTCACCTGAGTGACGACACCGCGCTCGACGGTTGGGAGAAGGAAGAAGATGGCTTTGGCTCTACCGATGTCCTGACGGGTATCGGCCTTGGCTTGAAGATTAACTTCAAAGCCGCCTTCACCCCGATTGAAGTCTTCTCGGTCGATTGTCCTGCCCAACTCGTCGTAGGCGAATCGGGCACCTTCACGGCCTCCACCAACGAAGACATTGCCTCACAGCCCATCGAGTATCGCTGGGATTATGGCGATGGCGGCACCGGCTCGGGCCTGAGTTCGACGCACAGTTACTCGCAGAGCGGGACGTACACGGTCACGTTTACCGCGAACAACGGTGGCGACCCGGCCACGCGCACCTGTAGCGTCCAGGTCATCCAGCCCGCCGAGATCGTCACGATCACCTCGAACAAAAACACGGTAAGCATCTGTGATCCGGATCGCACGGTCAACTTCAGCGCCAACGTCCGTGGCGATGCGCCGCTGACCTATAGCTGGGATATGGGCGACGGCAGCGCGCCGCACACCGGTGCTACCCCGACGCACACCTACGAGACGCCAGGTACCTACACGGTCACCCTGACGCTCACGAACAGTGCAGGCTCGGATACGGAATCGATGACGATAACCGTGACCGACGAGGGCTGCTTCGACTGTAACATCTCGCAGATGAACTCGGTCTTCTTCGACCGCAACTCGAGCGTCCTTACGGAACAGGGTCGTGAGCTCCTGCAGGAGAACCTGACCATCCTGGAGAACTGCCCGAACATCTGCGTCCGCCTCGATGGCTATGCCTCGCGTGACGAGCGCAACCCGCAGCGGCTCTCCGAAGACCGCGCTCGCGCCGTCGAGCAGTTCTACCTCGACAACGGGGTGGCTGCCAGCCGCATCACGACACAGGGCCTCGGTGCCCAGGGTCAGACGACGAAGAAAGGTGGAGCCAGCCAGTTCCGCCGCGTCGATACGATCCCGATGCCGTGTGATGACATGATGGAAGGCGGCGATGATATGTAGTCGCATGCCGACCGTCTAGCCCACGCTAGATCGAAAAGCGGGCCTGCCTTCGGGTAGGCCCGCTTTTTTTGTGGAGCATCGTGCGCGATTGCAGGTTGCCTCGCGTTGCTCGGCTTCAGGTTACAAGTTTCTCTCTGACAACTGAACCTGTCAACCTACAAACCTGTAACCTGACAAACTGCTAGCCTGATCAACCTGCCCCCCCTACCCCATGCCCGGCTTTGACCAGACCGTCCAGGAGCAACTGGCCCGCGAGATCAAGTCAGAGGCCCGTCGTCTCGGCTTCGATGCGTGTGGCATTTCGAAGGCTGAGCGGCTCGACGATGAGGCGCGACGGCTGGAACAGTGGCTCGCGGAAGGGCGGCAGGCCACGATGGGCTGGATGGAGCGCAACTTCGAGAAGCGCGTCGATCCGACAAAGCTGGTGGACGGAGCGCAGTCGGTCATCTCGGTGCTGCACAATTACTACCAGCCCACCGAGCATGCCGAGGACAGCAACATCGGCAAGATCAGTCGCTATGCCTGGGGCGACGACTACCACGAGGTGCTGAAAGAAAAACTGTTTGCCCTCTACAACTGGCTCGACGAACGTGTGGGCAACATCTCTGGGCGCGCCTTTGTGGACTCCGCACCGGTACTAGACAAGGTATGGGCGCAGCGTAGCGGCCTCGGATGGATGGGCAAACACACCAACCTCATCAATCGCTCTATGGGGTCGTTCTTCTTCATCGGCGAGTTGATTGTAGACGTGCCCCTCCCGGCGGACGGGCCCATCCCGGATTACTGCGGCTCCTGCACGCGCTGCCTCGATGCTTGCCCTACTGATGCCATCTACCAGCCCTACGCGGTCGATGCCAACCGCTGCATCTCGTACCTCACCATTGAACATCGCGGCGACGACATTCCTATTGACCTGCACCCGGACATGGGCAATTGGATCTTTGGATGCGACATCTGTCAGGATGTGTGCCCGTGGAACAAGTTCAAGTTTGCCACCGACGAGCCGCGCTTCATGCCCCGCCTCGGCGTGACAGACACAGAGCTGGACGAATGGATCGAACTGGACCTGGAAGCCTTCCGCCAGCGCTTCCGCAAAAGCCCCGTCAAACGCGCCAAACTGGAAGGGTTTCTCCGCAACGTTCGGATCGCGCTGGAGAACAGGGATAAGGAAAGAGAGAAGTGGGAGGAGGAAAAAACGAGGAATACGTAACCGGATATTACCCTTCCTTACCCATCGCGCACGCTTCTACAACGGGCAGAAAAATCCAGAACGTCGAGCCGGAGCCGACCTCACTTTCTACCTCAATACGTCCGCCCATCAGATCCAGAAGACGTTTGGTGAGGGCGAGACCCAGTCCTGTGCCCTCGAAGCGGCGGTTGAGGCGGCTGTCGGCCTGCCGAAACGGCGTAAAAAGATCCTCCATGTAGGCCGCGTCAATGCCGATGCCGGTATCGTGCACCTGGATCTCAACCTCGCCCTGGGTGCGCCGGGTGCGAACGGATACAGCACCCTGATCGGTAAACTTGACGGCATTCGAGAGCAGGTGACACAGTACTTGTTCGATCCGCCCGGCATCGCCCCTCACAAATAGATCGGCACCTTCCAGGTCGAGTTGAAGCTTGATATTTTTCTCTGCCAACTGCACAGCTACACTGCCTACACAGCGCCGCACAATAGGATGCAGCACCACCGTGGTACACTCCAGATGCAGGTTGCCCATGTCCAGATTCGAGAGCATGAACAGGTCATCGGTAAGCTGAAGGAGGCGGCGGGCATTCTGCCGGACAGCATCGGCAAACTCACCCACCTGTGGCGGCAGGGCATGACCCGTCTCAGCTTCCCACTCGCTCAACTCAGTAGCCAACAACTCGGCAAACCCGTTGATAGCCCCCAGCGGCGTGCGCAGTTCGTGGCTCATTGTGGAAACGAACGTGCTCTTAATGCGGCTGGCGGAGGCCACTTGCTCGCGGGCGCTCAGCAAGATTTCCTCATTTTCTTTTTGCTCGGTCACATCGGTCAGGATGCCGCTGACGGTGATCCGACCAGTGGCGTCGCGGTGCGGCGTGGCCTGCTCGGAGAGCCATCGATACGTGCCCATTTTATGCCCGATCCGATAGGTGAGCCGACTCTCGTGGCCATTGCGCAATGCCTGCTCATGTGCCTGAAATGCGGCCAAGTCATCGGGGTGTACGACGGTGTCGACCCAGGAGAAAGCGGCCTCGCTGCGGGCCAGCACTTCGTCGGCTCCGTACCCCGTCATCTCCAGGATCTGGGGCGTGATAAATAGATAGCGGCGGGCCCCGTCGCGGGAAAAGGAACAGGTGAACAGGCAGTCGTCGATGGTTGCCACGGTGAGGCGATAGCGCTGGCCTACCTGGATCCACGACCACAGCGTCTCGAAAAGCCGGATGAGCCGGTCCATGAGCCGCTGCTCAATATGTGACCAGAAGCCCACTGAGGCCTCGGTGGGAAGCTGGCTCCGCTCGAATAACACCACACCGCCGAAGCGCCCGGTATCGTAAAACGGTGCCCAAACTGCTTCCTCCGCTTCCGAAATATCGAACAACCCCCTGGCATCGTCTGACACATTGCCCGCGTGCAGGTGCAAACTGTTGCCATTGATAACTGCCGAACGAAGACGGGGATAGTCGCCGGTGCGGACGTAGAGCGAATAAACCTCTTCTGCCGTGTTGCGGCCCCAGGTGGCGCGTGTACTGACGTGACCTTCGGTGCCAATGTGAACCAGCAAATGTACCCGATCGGCACTGCTTGTCTCGCCAAAAATCGCCGCTGCATTGTGCAGAAAAACGTCTTCGCTGAGGTCGGTGAGCACCACATCGCGCAGCGCCATCTCGGCCCGCTCATAGCGGTCGCGCAGCAGCAATTCCTCTTCGCGCTGGCGTTGCTCCGTCACATCCTCGATCATCAAGACGCCACCGACAATTTCGCCACCGGGCTGCCGAATCGGCGAGCCATGCACAACCAGCCAAACCGGCAGATGCGCCTCAGCGCGTTGATAGGAAGCATCTACAGCCTGGATAGGCTCCCCATCGTTCAACATGCGGGCAACCAGCGGCTTGAGATACGAATCTAAACCAGAGATATCCGCTACGCGCCGCCCGATCCAGGCATCCTCGACAGCTTCACCCACAATCTGCCGGAATGGGTGATTCTCGAACGTAACCACCCCGGAGGCATCGAGATGCAAAATGCCCATCGGGCTTTGTTCCAGGAAGGTGCGGTAGAGTGCCTCGCTATGAAGCAGCATCGTTTCAAGCCCCGTCTCCTCGGTCACATCGAACGCCAGCACATCGATCTGGACAGGCGTCTTTGCCGAGGTAGGAACGAGATAGAGTTGGGCGAAGCGCAGGTCCTGGTCCTTAGTCAAGAAACGGATGCTCAGCGCCACCTGCCGCACGTCTTCGCGCACACGCCGAATGGCTTCGTTGAGCTTCCAGCGATCTTCCGGATGCACCACGTTGAGCGAGAGCGGAGCGCCGATAATCTGTTCCTGCGGATGCCCCAGCAAGGAGGCGATGCGGGCACCTACTTGCTGTACGCGTCCGGTGGCATCTAGCCGCAACCGATAGGGCGGTCCCTTCTCGATAAGGGACTTAAACGTAGACGCGGAGGCGTCCGTCGTCTCATTATCAGCATAGCCAATCACCAGCCAGCCCGCCTCTGGCTCGCGCGAGAGCCCCTGCAACAACAGTGATCCTTTGGCCGTGGGGACGGCTTGCATCGTGCCTTTGGGCAACAGGCGCAACTGATCCAGCACGCCCTCCGCAATCTGTTCTCCCGATTTCCAGCCCCAATACGGCGTATTAAGGCCGCTAATGTGGAGAATACGACCGGTTGGATCCACTTCAGCAAGCGCCAGGTCGGCAGGTTCAAACATCCCGATGCCGCGTAGTGGCTCGTCGCGGGCCATGAGGTGCCAGCCGGGCTGTGTCCGTAATGCCTTCACTGCGTATGTGTGCTCTGTGGGAAACGACCTGCAAACGTCAAAAACAGCGCCAATTCGGCCTCTGTAAATAAAATGTTACTCAGAAAGAACAGTGGCGCGCTCCCTGGGCACCACAATGCCAATCCATAACAGTCCACAGATTACTTGTATCAGTGCAAAGACCATAAAGCTTAAGCGCAAATCCAGTATTTGATATTCGAGTAGAAGGCTTGCTACCACAATAGAAAACGTCTCGGCGAGCATGACCAGCAGCCAGTCGGTAGCGAAGACGCGCCCGCGAAAACGATCCTCTGTACGCTTCTGCAACAGAACCGTCGAGAGGACCCAGTTGGCCCCGCCTGCGGCGTGTGCCAGCACCACCAACCCGATCACCAGTGCCAGCGCCCAGGAGATCCATCCCACCACCAGATAGCACAGCCCGCTGAAGACCACACACGCGCCCAAGAGCCATATCCAGTGAGACTCGTCTTTGAAATACCGACGCGCCAGGATAGGACCAATGCCCGTCCCGATGCCCCGCGCCATGAACAGGATGCCGATGCCTGCCGCCAGCGCCTCGGGCGCAATCTCTTCACCCAGTAAGGTAAGCAGGTAGATGAGCGAGCCGCCACCAACGGCCCACATCGCTTTAGCGAGTGCGATACGTCCCACACGCGGCACCGCCCGCATCCGCTGCCAGCCCTCAGCGATCTGCCGTGCAGCCACACGCAGCACCGGGCCTGACGGCGCTTTGTCGGTCTGTTGTGGAATGACGGTTCGGATGATAAAGAGCGCAGATACAAGATACGTTGCGCTGTCGAGCCAAAAGACGACCTGCACACCGAAAAGCTCGGTAGCAAACCCGCCCAGCGCCGCGCCAACGGCCAGCATGACTGACCACGTCGCCGCCATCATCGCGTTGGCCGTCAGTAATTCCCGCGGCGACACGATGTTAGGAATCGAGGCGCTACGAGCCGGCACGAAAACCGACCCGACGATTACCTGTGCTGCAATGAGGCCGTAGAGCCAGTACACGTCACCGGCTTCATCAATCAGCAGAAAGCCAAGCACAATCACAGCCCGAACCAGATCGGACCCGATCATCAGGCGACGGCGGTTGAACCGGTCTACGATGATCCCGGCCACGGGCGAGGCCAGCGCCCACGGCAGCATCTTGAAAATGAACACCGCACCGAGTGCAAACGGCGATGCCGTCAGCTTCGTCACCAGCGTGTAGAGCGCAATGGTGTTGAACCAGTCGCCCAGTAGCGAGACGATGTTGCCCACCCAAAGCCGCCGGAAGTTGACGTTGCTCCGAATCAGTTCTCCGTATCCAGCCTGATCCCTTACCTCAACGTCGTGCTTCCTGCTACGGTGCTGCATAATACAATGGTAGATAGCCCGCTTGCTTCGCTCACTCGATAGTGGATAGTAGATAGTCAACTACGTCCTTTTTCCATCCACCATCTACCATCCACTATTCACCGTCTTCTTCACCTTCAACTTCCTCGGCGGCAGGCGTTTCGGGGCGGAGTAGCGGGAAGAGGATGACATCGCGGATGGACTCCTGGCCGGTCATCAGCATGGCGAGGCGATCGATGCCAACGCCGAGGCCAGCAGTGGGTGGCATGCCGTATTCGAGCGCACGGAGGTAGTCTTCGTCGAGCGCCATGGCCTCATCGTCGCCAGCGGCACGGAGTTGGACCTGCTCTTCGAAGCGAGCACGCTGATCAGCAGGGTCGTTGAGTTCGCTGAAGGCGTTGCAGATTTCCTTGCCGTTGCAGATCAACTCGAACCGCTCTACGAGGCCTGGCTTGTCGCGGTGGCGTTTGGCGAGGGGCGAAAGTTCTACCGGATAATCGGTGATGAACGTCGGCTGGGTCAGGTGCGGCTCTACAAACTCGCCAAAAATCTCGTCGATGATCTTGCCTGCCCCCATCGTGTTCTCAATGTCCAAACCGAGATCTTTGCCGATGGCGGCTAACTCGTCGCGGCTTTTGCCGAAGAGGTCATGCCCTGTTTTTTCTTCAATGGCAGCCAGCAGTGGCAAGCGTGGCCACGGGCGCTTGAAGGAGATGGTCGTGTCGCCCACCTGCACCTCGGGCGCGCCGTGGAGTTCGGTGGCAACGTACTCGACCATCTCCTCCACCAGATCCATCATCCACGCATAGTCTTTGTAGGCCACATAGAGTTCCATCATCGTGAACTCCGGGTTGTGGAAGCGGCTCAGGCCCTCGTTGCGGAAGTCTTTCGAGATCTCGTAGACCCCGTCGAAGCCGCCGACAATGAGCCGCTTGAGATACAACTCGTCCGCGATGCGCAAGAAAAGCTGCATGTTGAGCGCGTTGTGGTGCGTGGTGAACGGACGCGCCGCCGCGCCACCGTAGATGGGTTGCAACACGGGGGTCTCCACTTCTACGTAGCCACGCTCGTCCAAGAATCGCCGAAGTGCGGTAATCATGCGGGCGCGCTGCTGGAAAACGTCGCGCACCTCCGGGTTGACGACGAGATCGACGTAGCGCTGGCGATAGCGGAATTCTTTGTCCGTCACCTCGTTGTACGTCTCGCCTTCAGATTCCTTGACGACGGGCAACGGACGCAAGGCCTTCGCCAGCAATTCCAGCCGCTCGGCATGGATCGTGATCTCGCCCATCCGTGTGCGGAAAGCAAACCCCTCGACGCCCACGATGTCGCCGATGTCGAAGAGCTTTTTGAAAGCCTGGTTGTAGAAACCATCCGGCAGATCGTCGCGGCGGGCGTAGACCTGGATGCGGTCGGTGCTGTCCTGCACGTCGAAAAATGCCGCCTTGCCCATCACCCGCTTCGACATCATCCGCCCGGCGATAGACACACGCATCGGCGGCTCCTGGCCTTCTTCAGGCTGGTGCTTTTCGTCGTCGAAGGTCGCCAGAATGTCGGCGGTGTGCGTATCGACATCCCAGGCGTAGGGGTAGGGGTTGATGCCGAGGTCTTCGAGCGCATCGCGCTCCTCACGGCGGCGGATCTCCTGTTCAGAAAACGGACGAGACATGAAGGATTTTGGATTTTGGATTGCAGATTTTGGATTGCAGATTTTGGATTGATGGAGGAGGAAAAGGATATGTAAGAAAGCACGTACTGGCTGTCTTCTACCCAACCATTTTCCATTTTCCAATTTCCCATTCCCAGCGTACCTAAAACAAAAGACGCAGCCGGGGAGGCCACGTCTGATTTTGCCGGAGGGTATGAATGCACGGCCTGGATTGCCGTTCCCTGCATCGAATAGGCGATGGGTCAGCAGGGGTAATTTTCACGCCATGTTTCAAGTGGCGCTACCTGCACCGTTCCATTGGCCTGCTGGGTGAGGCGCTGATGGTGATACATGAGGCTACAGCCGCTACGCGTGTACAGAACCTCGTGGGTAGCCGGATTTGACCTTCGTAGCATTACATACTTTCGCACCTCAATGAGCAAACCGTACTTTATTGCTCCGGGGGCGTCGGCGGCTCGTAGTCGGGTAGCGGGCGGACGATCATCCACACCGGCTCAAACGGACGATCGATGAGTTCACGGCGGACGCGCTGGCCAGTGCTGCGGGCCGTAGCCGTGGCAGCAATAGCATCCAGCACATCAAACTCTTCTATCAGTTCGCCAAAGACGGTGTACATGCCGTCCAGGTTGGGCGCGCCGCCCTCGGTGGTGTAGATAGCACGGGCGCTGTCGGAAAAGACGAAATCCGGGTCGGGGATCTGCTGACGGAGTTGCTGCTTGACGAGCGTCAGAATCGAATCCGGGTAGGCCGTGCCATCGACGATGTAGAACTGGCTACCGCTGGATTCGCGGTTCGGATTGACATGGTCAGGCTGTCGGGCCGCCGCGAGCGCGCCACGTCTATGGAAAAGATCAGGCCGAAACTCCGGCGGGATGGTGTAGCCGGGGCCGCCCTGTCCATCGTCTAGCGGATTGTCGTCCAGCGAGTTGGGATCGCCGCCCTGGATCATGAAGCCGTCGATGATACGGTGGAAGAGCGTGCTGTCGTACGCCTGCTCTTCGACGAGCCGCTTGAAGTTGTCGCGGTGGCGCGGCGTCTCATCGAACAGGCGGATGACCATGCGGCCCATCGGCGTGCGAATCTCGTAGTAATTGGTTTCCGGGATATCGACGGCAGGCATCTCCATCGCCCCCGCATCAATCTGCGAGCGCTCGGCACAGCCCCAGATCGGTGCCCCTATCAGCGGGAGCGCCGTGAGCATCAGGATTAACAGGTTACTTTTCATCGGCTTCCGTAACGTCTAGCGATTCCTCGAAATATTGCAAGATGGCGATTTTCAGCAGCTTCTCCTGGGCTTCTACCGAAAGGTCGGGCGGATGGTCGATCACCCGCTCCCAGATCCAGTGCCCGTCGGCTTCCATACCTATACGCTCGTAGATGCCCAGCGCGGCAAAGGCGTGGTAGGTACCCTCCATGATGAGGCTTTGCTTAGCGTCCTTCTCCAACTCCGGCTCGAAGCCACGCCCGCGCGCCTGAATGCCTATGAGGAACAGAATGCTCTCAATGTCGGGCGTCTTCCCAAACCGTGCGGTCAGCCACTGCTCCAACGATGACCAGCGCACCGCTAGTTCAGCGTCGTCAGCGTCGAGATAGGGCTGTAGGCTCATTTTGGATTTTTGATGGGTGATTTTGGATCAGGTCTTCTTGCTCCTTGGATATAAACAATCCAAAATCAAAAATCCCAACTCCAAAATTCAATTCATCCACTGCTCCGCCTCATCGAAGAGGTCACGGTAGTGCTCATAGAGCAGCAGCGAGATGATACGACTGAGGGTGTGGGCGGCTCCGCCACGGGCCTGCCCCGTTGCCACAGAGCGAATCCAGGCGAGCCCTTCTTCAAGTGTATGCAAAGCTTCGCTGAGGGCAAACCACCACAAATGCTCGGGCGTTTCTGGAGCACGCTCCGTATGTTGCTTTAGCATTGTAGCGCCCTGTGGCGTCAGGATGGCGTGTAGCGCGTCGGCGACGGCGTCAACCGTAGCGATCATCGCGTCCAGCTTCTGACGCTGGGCCAGAGACAGGGCGGCCTCGGCAACGTGCTGCTCGGAGCGACGAACGCGGTCGAGGGTTTGTAGGGCCGCTACTACAATGCACTGAAAAGCCACACTGGGCACTTCGTCTTGATGCGACAGGCACTGTATCTGTTCCGCATAAAGCGGCAAGGGACATTCAGCAACATCCAGTTCGGGCAGATGGCCCCACACCGGGTTGCGCTCCAGCTTCTTTTTGTAATTTTTCTTCGGATCCCGTCGCATAAGGCGTAGAGGATCAAAGCTGAAGCTGGTATCTATCGTATCCATGTAACAGGATGGATGCTCAGTAGGTTGTGAACATCGCGCCCAACAGGGATACCTGATGAAGGTTCCAGTCCACTTTACAGGTCATTTTTCGGAAGCGCTTTTCCAGGCAATAGCAGCCTGCCTATCGCTATTTTATCCGCATTTTCGCCGTTTTATCACGAAAAAACTATAAGCTATTAGCTTTCAGCTAAAAACGGTATGTGCTTCGTTTCGATCACCGCAATGATTTGCACCAAAAAGCTGATAGCTTACAGCTTACCGCTGATAACTTATCACGGAAAATGTTCGTTGGGATCGAGCGCGGCGTGCAGGATGTCCAGCAGGTGCTGGGCCTCTTCCGGGGCGAGTTTCCCACTGCGTACAGCGACACGCACCGTTTCGGCTCCCAGGGCAGCATAGACGGGAATGAGGTGCGGGAGGTGTTTGGCAAGCGCGTTGAGATGGTCGGCTACGGTAAAACGGTCAGCGCGCGCCACAGGCCCCGTAAGCACATCCTCGGGCAGGTGCCGCTCCATATTCTGCCAGGTGCTCTCGATAAGAGGCCGCAACAGGGCGGCGCTTTTCGTCCGGTCCATGTCGATGTCGGCCAGCACCTCGCCTGCCAGGGCCATGAGCGTCACGAAGAAATTGGACGCCATCGACGCCGCCAGGTGATAGCGTGTTTTGACCGCCGCCGTCAGCGTGAACGCCTGAGCACCAAGGTCGAGCGCCATCTGACGCGCCATCAGCAAGGCCCATTCATCCCCTTCGACGCCGATGTAAATGCCCTCGAAAACGTCGGGCGGCGATGTACTGGCAAAAGTCTGGAGCGGATGGAAACTCAGGAGTGCAGCGCCATGCTCGCCTAACGGAGCCAGCGCCGAAGCCGTTGCCACGCCGGACGTATGCGCCATGACGCAGCCTGACCAGTCGGACCGCCCCTCACATAAATCCTGCGCCACGTCCCCTATCACATCATCTGGCACACAGCAAAACACGCAGTCCACCGACCCTGGCACTGCGTGCAG
>DATGCC010000689.1:0-9351 GCA_035312345.1 Rhodothermales bacterium | reverse complement strand
GCTTTGTGCATGTTGGAGATTCGTCGTACGTTTATGTCTTGGCCGAAGATGAGACAGGTAGGCTGTGGGTTGGGGGAGAGCTTTTGCGACGCCTTGATCCGCAGATGGGCTTGATGGAGGAATCATCATGGGAAACCCTCGTGCACGAAGCGGTCAAGAAAAACATTCAGGCGATCTACCCTGCTACTGGCGGCGTGGTCTGGTTGGGAACGGAGTTTAAAGGGCTTCACCGCTTCGAGCCAGCAACAGGACACATCAAGACCTACCCCGTAGCTACGGAAACCGCCGATGGTCTGCGGGGGAAAGCGGTCCGATTCATCCATCCCGACCCCGACGGACATACGCTCTGGCTCGGTACAGACTTCGGCCTCGTGCGCTTCGACAGCGAAATCGAGACCTTTCGCCATTACTTGCAGCGCGATGGACTACCCGGCTCCTCCGTCTTCGGCATGCTACAAGATGACGAAGGAAGTCTGTGGATCAGCACCAATCAGGGTCTCGCCCATTTCGATCCCACAACCGAGACTTTCATCGTCTATACCGAGGCAGACGGCACAGGCAATACGGAATACAACCGGCGGGCTGCCTATCGAGACGGGGACGGCACCTTCTATTTCGGTGGACTGAATGGCGTTACCTCTTTCCACCCCAGCACCATACGCACCAATCCAGTTGTGCCTCCGGTTGTCCTTACCCGCATCGAGGCCGCCCGGCGCGATACGGTGCGTACGCTCAAAACCTTTGGGCGAAATGAGCTACGCCTTTCCTACCTCGATTACACGTTTGCCTTCGAATACGCCGCGCTCAGTTACACCAATCCTTCCAAGAATCGCTATGCCTATATGCTCGTAGGCTTCGACGAGGACTGGGTGGACGCAGGGATCCGCCGCCGTGCGGCCTACACCAACATCCCACCGGGTGAATATACATTCCGCGTGAAGGGGGCCAATGAAGATGGTGTATGGAACGAGCAGGGCACAGCCCTCCAGGTGCATATTGCCGCGCCGTGGTGGACGCGTTGGTGGTTTCGGCTTCTGACGGCCAGCCTAATCCTCGCGGTGTTTTACGGAGCCTACCGCTACCGCGTGGCCCATCTGTTGCGCGAGGAACGCATGCGCCTGCGCATCGCTGGCGATTTGCACGATGAGATCGGCTCGAAGCTCTCGTCCATCGCCCTGGCCAGCGAAATGGTGACGGCGCGGGCTACGCTCGGTGACCGAGAACAACGGCAGCTTACCGAGGTGACGCGGCAGGCGCGGAGGATGGTTGACGACCTGCGCGACATCGTGTGGTTTGTCAACCCCCGCCACGACCATCTCGACGACCTGATTGTCCGCATGCGGCATGTAGCCGCCGAGATGCTCAATGGGACACGACATACGTTCCACGCACCTGGAGAAGCGTGGAACCGTGCCCTCGATATGGAACGGCGGCGGCACCTCTACCTGATGTTTCGCGAGGTGCTGACGAACATCACCCGCCATGCCCAGGCCAATCAGGTAGACATCCGCCTTGCGCAGCGCGATGGGTCGCTCGAAGTGATAATCTACGACGACGGCATCGGCTTCGATCCGGCAGCGCCATCGCAGGGAGAGGGCCTGCATAACCTGCACACGCGAGCCCACGCTATCGGCGGGACGATCCGCATCGAAAGCCAGCCAGGCCAAGGCACCACCGTGCTCATCACCGCCAAAATACCGGAAAACCGGGATGGATTTCGCAACATGTAATCGGTAATTCGATAGGTAACCTTCTACCCTCGTCTCTCGCCCATTCCATGACCACACTCTGGCTCATCGAAGATGATGCCTTTTTCCGGCAGATGCTCGTCGATCTCATCGAAGGGACGGAAGACTTGCACCTCGGCTATGCCTTCGATGCCTGCGAACCGGCCCTGGCGACACTTCAAGCAGGAGACGTGCCCGATGTGATCCTCTCCGACATCAGCCTGCCGGGCATGAATGGCACCGAGGGCACCCGCCGCATCAAGGCACTGTGCCCTACTGCACAGATTATCATGCTCACCATCCACGATGATGAAGACACCATCTTCGATGCGCTCTGTGCCGGAGCCTCTGGCTACCTGCTCAAGCACGCCCCGGCCCCTCGTATTCTGGATGCTATCGACGAAGTCATGCGCGGCGGCGTGCCTTTCACCGCCCCGGTCGCCCGCAAAGTGCTCGACCTGTTCAAAGACGCTGCTACGCCGAAAAATGACTATGGCTTGACGGACCGCGAGAAGGAGATCTTGCTGCTCCTCGCCGATGGACACAAACAGAAGCAAATCGCCGAGATGCTGTTCCTGAGTCCCTACACCGTCGAGACGCACCTGCGCAACGTCTACGCAAAGCTGCATGTGCGCAGCGGCATTGCAGCCGTCTCCAAAGCCTTGCGCGAGCGCCTCATCTGATCATCTCCGTACCTGATCATCACTGTTTAGCAGCCTCGAAAATACCGGTTTTCCGGTATGTCTATTGACCAAGGCCTGCGTTAGGATAGAAGGAAGCTCCTTCTTTCAGCCACCGAGGTCGACATGCGCTACTGTTTCGCGCTTCTGATAGGGATACTGTTCTCCATCTCTGCTACAGCCCAGACCTCCTATCAAACGACCACAAGACTGTATGAAAAGGCGGATACGTCTACTCTCGGCGAGGCCAGCCTTGGAAATCCTCAACTCGATTGTCCGGCAACGTTGCTCCTTGGTCAGGATCTTGCTTTCAACGGCAGCTTTTCCAACAGTGGGACGGTTCCTATCGAGGGTGCCTTCTTCCGCATGACCGTCAATACCAAGCTCTCGCTCACGCAGGGCAGCACCACGCAAGGCACCTGGAGCGGTACGGCCCAGCAGCTCCAACTAAATATGGGCACCGTAGCACCGGGGCAAGAGGTCACCTTCGACCTGAACATTGCTACCGTGATGTCCGGCACGGCAACCATCGAAACAGTCTTTGGAGCAGACGGGATCTCTGGCACGCCAGAAAACTGCGAGATTGAGATTCTTGAGCAGGCCGATCTCGTCATCGACAAAGAAGCTCCTGCTACAGCCCGTGTGGGCGGACAGATGGGCTATAGCCTGCTGGCAGGCAACAGCGGCCCGCATACCGCCGAGGGGGTTGTCGTAACCGATGACCTGCCACTCGTTGATGGAACACTGGCCGTGCGCGTGGTCGAGGGCGGCATAGCAACAGGAAAAGGAACGTGCGAAAATGCCGGCAACCAGATCATCTGCGATCTCGGCGCGCTCGCTCCGGGCGAGCAGGTAGAAATCCTGATTCAGGTGGAGGTGCTTCAGGCTGGTGCGCTCACCAACCACGCAAGCGTTGCTGCTACCCAGCCCGAAGACCCGGACTCTGGCAACAACGAGGACGAGGCGACGACGGAAGTGACGCCTGGTCTTTCCTATGAAGACGCCACCGCGTTGGTGATTGATCTGGTGCCTGATGTGTGCCCCACGCCCACAAATGCGCTCGCATACCTTCGCCAGGAAACCCTTCAACCGGACGACACGGTGGCCCCGGCTTTTGGAGAAACACCCACCTTCACGGCTGATACGGAACAGTTCTTTGGCTGGATCGACTGCGAGAAAGCCGCCCGGTTCTCCCACCTGGGCGCGTATGTGTTTATTGACCTGGAGGACCCGGACGATCTGGACGTGTATAGTGGCGAAGTGGCATGGCCAGAAATCAATGGCACCGCCTACCCCGACAACCTGGAGATCGATCTGAACTCGCCGGATCTCATTTTTGGGGACCCTGTTGTGACCACCACGGTAACCGACATCAATACCGTTACCGACCCCGTTTCTACGCCATCGGTCTCAAAAGCCTGCGCGCTCCTCGTCTCTGGCCAATGGAACGAGAAAAGACCGTGGGAAGAAGCCGCGTTTGACCAGGACATCGCAATGGCCCGAGGCAATCTTACTCTCGAAAAACTGGGACCGCAGCTAGACCCAGGGCGCGTAGAAACCCTCAAGAATCCCACGCCGGTCGCCCTCATTCAGAAGATCGGCGATCTGGCGCTCAACGGAGATTGCGACAAGGTGTACTTCTACTACACCGGCCATGGAGCAAAAGAGACGGGCGCGTTGGTCCTTAATGGCAGTAACCTGAGTCTGGAAACGTTGGCGCAGGCCCTGTCCATCCTGGATGCTGAACTCTGTGTGATCTTGGATTCTTGCTTCTCGGGCAACGCCGTGGATGCCTTCCGCAATGCGCCGGGCCTCAACGACAACCAGCTTACCCTGATCACAGCCAGTTCGTCAAGCCTGCCCGCGTGGTCGAGTTATCTTCTGACGCAGGCGACGGGAGAAGACGTGTGGATTGGCTTCTTCTCCTATAATTTCTTCCTGTGCTTCGGCGACCCGAATGCAGATTTCGACGAAGACGGCGAAGTTACCCTTGCCGAAGCCTACGAGTGGGTACAGCGCCAAAACCCCATCTTCGGCAACACGAATGATCGGCTCGTTGAGCTTACCCAGCCAGCCCTCTACACCCGCCAGTCCATTGAGGTGGCAAAGACTGTCGAGGGCCGTTCCATTGAAGTTGGAGATCTGTTTGCCTACGTCGTCACAGTCACCAACCCCGATCCGAGTACAACCGCACGAGACGTAAAGCTCAACGATTTGCTCCCCGGCAGTGTGTCTTTCAGGAGCGCCGTGCCCAGCCAGGGTACCTGCATGCCGCCCGCCACGGCCTCCTCCTCCCTCAGCTGTGATCTCGGCGATATCCCGCCCGGCGGCAGCGCAACCGTTACCATCAACGTGCAGGCGCTGACGGCAACCGACGCCACCAACACGGCCCAGGTCGGAACACTGTTGGCAACGGTTGAACTGGTGATTGCAGAATCACCCACTTTTTCCGTTTGCGGACAGAAATTCTGGGACATCGATGGCGATGGTATCCGCGATGTGGGCGAGCCAGGGCAGAACGGCTTCGTGATCGAGTTGCTCGACGAAGCGGGCACCGTCATCGCCCAGGCAACCACCGGCGATGAAGACCGCAATAACGACAGCGTCATCGATCCCGTCACCGAGCGTGGTCGTTTTTGCTTCGACGACCTCCCGCGAGGTACCTACACCATCCGCGAAGTCGTTGCCGGAGGCTGGGTGCAAACCCATCCTGCCCCGCCCGGCACGTATACCATTCAACTCGCTACCGGTACGCACCCGCGCATCCTCTTTGGCAACCAGCGCAGCGAGTCATCTGGCTCTACCATCTGTGGACAAAAGTTCTGGGACATCAATGGCGATGGTGTGCGCGACGCAGGTGAACCAGGTATCGATGGCTTCCCGATCGAATTGCTTGATGAAAACAGTGCCGTCATCGCCCGCATCACTACTGCCAGCGAGGATCTCAATGGCGATGGGATTATTGACCCGGAGACGGAAACAGGACGCTTCTGCTTCAAGGGGCTCCCCGATGGCACCTACACCATCCGCGAAGTGGCATCGTCCCGCTGGATACAAACCTTTCCAGCAACACCGGGCACCTACACCGTCCAACTGCCTTTGAGTGCTCCTCCGCTTTACCTTTTCGGCAACCGCATTACCTCGACCCCTCCTCCGGAAACCCCTGTTGGCGTGGACTTTGGCGACCTGCCCGATCCCTGCGCAGCCTTCGGTGTCAACGGGCGCTACCCCACCCTTAACGCAAATAACGGCCCCGGTCACTTTCTGGGCGGCAACGTGCTACTCGGAAACATCATCGACGCCGAGATGGACGGCCAACCTGATAACCCGGCCACCGGCGACAATCTGGCAGGGCTGAACGATGAAGAAGGACTCCGCGTGATTACAGCGCTGGCAAACGGAGCCCTACGCTTCACCATTTTCGCGACGGTCGCTCCTTTGCCCGAAGCCTATCTCGATGCCTGGATCGACATTGACGAAGACTGTCGCCTCAATAACGCGCCTTTTCCAGTTGGCGAACGTGTGCTCTCCCGCCAACCCCATACGGGACTTATCGCACGGGTCAATACGCCGCCCGGCCTGGTAGCTGCTATGGGCAACACGCCGAAATACTTCCGCCTTCGCCTTAGCTCGGCAGGGGGCCTGCCACCCACTGGTCTGGCCTTCGACGGCGAAGTGGAGGACTATACCATCTTAGTGCCCGATGATTCCAGCTTTGTCACCCTCGACTTCGGCGACGCCCCCGCCAGTTTCGACCCGAACCGCCCCGATTTTCCAGGAGGCTATCCCACCACGCTGGCGCAAAACGGTGCCCGTCACGCCACCGACTTCAGCTTCCGCCTCGGCGCGCACCTCGATCCGGATGTAGCCGTGAGTGGCCGCTTCGATGCAAAAGAGGATGACGAAAACAGGCAGCAGAACGACGAAGACGGCTTCCGCCTGCTTGATGGCTTCGGCTCGGCCAGCCACCCCGATGCGGGCCCACATCCCACCATCGAACCGGGATCGACCGCCCGAATTCTCCCCCTACCAACAGCAGACGGGAAGCTCGATGCCTGGATTGACTGGAACCGAGATGGCGACTGGGATGACGAGGGAGAACAGATCTTTGCCAGCCTGGACATTGACGTCTCGATGGAAGAGGAGGACGCTCCCAGCATACCCATACCCGATGATGCGGCGCTCGGCTTCACCTATGCGCGTTTCCGCTTCAGCCAACGTGGAGGATATGGCCCCACAGGTGTTGCCCCGGTAGGAGAGGTGGAAGATATGCTGCTGGAAGTCGTTTCGGATATCGGCATTGCTATCGAGCAAGCGCCTGAACAACCGAAAGCGTTCACGTTGTATACAGCCTATCCCAATCCGTTCAATCCTTCGACAACGCTCCGCTTTGACTTGCCAGAGGATGCGGAGGTGCACGTCGAGGTCTTCGACTTGCTGGGTCGCCAGGTGCTGGCCCTCACAACGGAGCGGATAGGTGCTGGCGCAAACCAGACGCTACGCCTGGATGCCTCGGCCTTAGCATCGGGCCTGTACCTCTACCGCTTTACGGCGCAGGGCGCGAGGGCCACGCATACCGCAACAGGTCGCTTGGTATTGGTAAAATAGCCTTCGCACTCATCTATCTTAGCGACCTTGAAAACGAGGCTGTAGAGTAACCCCGGAATCACCCTGCGTGCGGCGGTGAACTGGCAGAATCACCAGAAGGCTGATCGGTGGAGCGGCGGGTACCCAGTGATTCGGCCTCCACAAAGATATACTTGACCATCGCATATTCGGCGCGCAGGCCGCGCTCCAGCCGGTCAATAGCGGTTTCTATCTCGTGTGCATCCAGCGTCGGGTTGAACTTCACTTCGAGGTTAACGACGACCCGCTCTGGCCCCATATGAAGCGTTAGCCCGCGCACGACCTGCTCAATGGCCGGGTCGTTTGCTACGAGGCGACGCACCGCTTGCATGAGTTGCGGGTCGGCCCCTTCGCCTATCAGCAGCCCCTTGCTCTCATACAATAGCACACCCGCCGTCACGCATAGAATAAGCCCGATGACAACAGAGGCCGTGCCATCAAGCACCGGCATATCAAGGGTACGGGAGAGCCAGAGGCCGAGAAGGGCTACCAGCAAACCAGCCAGCGCTGCCGAATCCTCGAACAGCACGGCAAACAGCGTCGGGTCCTTCGTACGGCGGATGAAGCTCCAGGTACCGTACGTGCCTTTTGCTTTCTTGAACTCTCGCCAGGCGATGAACCATACAATGCCCTCGAAGACGATAGCCAGCAGGAGCACAATGTAGCTCATCGTTGGATCGCCCAGTTCCAGCGCGTGGGATGGGTCCAGCGCTTCCTGGATGTGCTTGATGCCTTCGTAGATGGAGATGCCGCCGCCAAGGCCGAAGATGAGCACGGCCACCATGAGCACGTAGAAATACACCTCCTTGCCATAGCCAAAGGGATGCCGGTCGTCCGCCGGGCGCTTGCTTTTGCGCAGGCCCAGCAGCAGCAAACCACCGTTGCCCGTGTCTACCAGCGAATGGATGCCTTCCGAGAGCATAGCCGAAGACCCGCTGATGCCCGCCGCGATGAACTTGGTCACAGCAATAGCAAAATTGCCGACTATCGCTGCGTAGATTGCTTTCTTTGAGGATGCCATGGTGTGCTACATCAACATTGCTGAAAGAAGGGCTTCTGAGTCCCCCGGCTACTCCGATCCTTTGGAAACATCCTTTCGCACGTACGTCACAAAGCGAAAGCCGTCGCGCTCGTCTACCTCGGCGATCTCAAAGACGGAGCCCACAAGATGTTCATAGGCAGGGAAATACGTGTCGCCCTCGTAGTCGCCTTCGACGAGGGTGAGTTCCATGCGGTCGGCGAGCGGGAGAAACTGTTCATAGACCGTTGCGCCGCCGCCGATGAACACCAGCGGTTCCTCCTTCACCGCCTCCAGGGCAGCGTCGATAGAAGGAAAAGTCTCGATTTCAGGATAGCCGTCTATAGGCCCCCGCGAGGTGAGCACCATGTTGCGTCGGTTCTTGAGCGGTCCGCCGAACTGATGCACCAGCGACTCGAACGTGGCCCGCCCCATCAGCATCGGATGCCCCAGCGTCAGCCGCTTAAACCGTTTCAAATCCTCAGGCAGGTGCCACGGCAGATCCATCTCCTTGCCGATGACGCGGTTCTGCTCTGCCAGCGCAGCGATCAGCACAATTTCTGGTTGCTGGTTGCTGGTTACTGGTTGCTGGTTCGTTGTGCTTTGTTTTTTCTCCCTCTCACCCATTCTCCTTTTTGCTTTGCGTTGGCGGACGGACACGTGGGTCCGTCCCTACGGGTGCCCTGGTTGATGGTTATTGCTAACCAAATCCTCTTCCCGCCTGGCCCTTCCCCCTTCCCTCATCCTACATGCCTTCCCAGTATTCCTCGGGCATATCCTGGGCGAGGGCGAGGGCGCCTTCGGCCCCGGCGTAGAGGGGGTCATCTACAGGCGTCACTTTGTAGGGGCCGTATTCCTTGAGGAGGTCTTCCAGTTCATCGGCGATATTTTTGATCTGGCTCCCTCCGCCCGCGAGATAGATGTTCTTGCGGACGCGCTCCTGGAAGTCTGGCTCGTAACGGCCGATGAGGTCGATGATGGTCTCGACGATGGGCGGCAGCAACGACGCGCAGGCCTGCTGGACCTCGTCGGTGATGTCGTGGGGCGTGAACTTGCCATCAACGGGCACGCTCACCTGCACCTTGCCGCTGGGCTTGCCGACGAAGCCGTGCTCTTCTTTGTACTGGCGCACGAGCGTCTCGCTGAATCGCACCGACGGGTATTCCTGCTTGAGCACATCGAGAAGCTGGCGGTCCACATAGTCCCCGGCGGTGACGAGGCTGCGCTGGTCTTCTTCGCCGGGCATCGTGCCGTGCATCACGCAGAAATCGATGGTGCCCGCGCCGATGTCGATGATCAT
>DATGCC010000688.1:0-4617 GCA_035312345.1 Rhodothermales bacterium | reverse complement strand
TTTGGTTATATCTACGATGAGTTACTATTCTTGGTCGAAGAAGGCCACTCCATTACGCTAGATATCCAAGACGGCGTTGAGGAGAACGTTGTCCGGTCCTATCTCAAAGGCGTTCTTATGGCCATTCTGTTGCGACAGCGTGGTTTCCTTGTGCTGCATGCTTGTTGCATTGCACAAGAAGGACAGGCCATTGCCTTTGTAGGTGAATCAGGATGGGGCAAATCAACGATTGCTGAGTACTTTTGCCAGAAGGGTTATGATCTCATCAACGACGATATTTTAGCATTACGCATTGTAGAAGGGGAGCCTGTTTTGGCAACTCCAGGATATCCGGAGATTCGGTTGCGTGCTGATTCGGGTGGACGGCTCCGAGAAGACTTTGAAATGCTCCCTCGAATAAATACACGCGTCAATAAGCGTATTCGTAGCGTATTGAAGCTTCCAGAAGGGACCGTCCCAGTGGTGCGTCTTTTTTTGCTTGAAAAAGATTATGGGGCAGCTACAGAATTAGAAACAATGAATACGAGGGAGGCCATTGTGCGCTTAGCCGCGCATACACGAGTAAAACATCTGTTCGAGTATCCTGAGCACCAGACCTTAAATTTGCAACAATGCGCAACCCTAACCCGGCAGATTCAAGTTATGCGGCTGCGCCGGGTAAAGTCGATAGCTATGCTCTCCTCAATTTGGGAGATGATTACGCAAGAATTGGCAGAGAGTCATGAGTCACAAGCAGCGTGAGTTTCTAGCTTTAGCTGGTGCATAGATACGGCATGAAGAAGCCGAGACAGCGTATTATACATCTCACGCGCCAAGCAGGTTATACGTGGGCCATTATTCGTCAGACCCTGGGTATGGTCTGGCAAGCAACGGGCTGGTGGAGTATAGTATGGGTGGGCATTCTTGTTGTACAGGGAGCCATTCCAGCAGGCGTTGTATATGTTACGAAATGGATTGTGGATGCAGTGGCTTTGCTGGTTCAGGGAGCAGGTGATGTTAGTTGGGAAGCGGCTACTCCGCTACTTTTTCCTGTTGGTCTTATGGGTGTGTTAGTGCTTGGCCAGCAAATTATTGGAAGTTTGCAAAGCTGGCTTCGGACCTACCAATCTGAAAAGGTTCAGGACCATGTAAAAGCTTTGATTCATGAGAAAGCCGCTTCCGTGGATTATGAGTTCTATGAATCTGATCTTTACCATGACCAACTAGAGCAAGCGAATAGTCAAGCGTCGGCCCCTCTTGGCCTCCTGGAAAGCATTGGGACGCTTATACGCAGTGGTATTACAGTTCTTTCTTTCGGCTTAATTTTAATTAGCTATACATGGTGGCTTCCGGTCGTGCTCGTAATTAGCACTTTGCCAGCCCTGCTTGTTGTAGTTCGGCATAATCGAAGACGTCACGAGTGGTGGAAAAAAGTAACACCCTTGCGCCGGGTGATACGATATTATGATTTGATGTTAACATTGCCACGTCCCGCGGCAGAAATTCGTGCCTACAGCACAAGCTCTTTTTTTAGAAATGGATATCAAACTTTGCGAGAACGTCTTCGCAATGATACCCTTAGGTTGCAACAGCAACAAACTATAGCTACGCTAGGGGCTAGTGTGCTGGCGCTGCTTGTAGTAGCAGGGACAATGGGATGGATCTTGTGGCGTGCTATGCGAGGGGCTGCTACACTAGGTGATCTTGCGCTCTTTTATCAGGTTTTCAATCAGGGGCAATCACTTACAAAAGCTGTATTTACAACCATCGGGCAGATATACACAAACACGCTCTTTTTAGAGCACCTCTTTAGCTTCTTAACGCAAGAGAATAAGCTCAAGGACCCCATCAGTCCCGTTTCGTTTCCGGCTAGAATACAAAAAGGGGTACAGTTCGATGATGTGTCGTTTACGTATCCGGGGAATCAGTATCCGGCTCTAGAGCACTTTAATTTGTTTATTCCGGCAGAGAAAGTGGTAGCTGTAGTGGGGGAAAACGGTGCCGGGAAAAGCACTTTTGTGAAGCTGCTATGTCGATTTTATGATCCTAGTGGCGGCAAGGTTATGATTGATGATATCGACCTGCGCTCGTTCACACAGGAGGCGTTGCGAAGACAGATATCGGTTATGTTTCAGTTTCCAGTCAATTACCAACTCAGTGTCAAGGAGAACATCCTTTTTGGGGATTTGGATGGCGATCATAGCCAGCAGGATCTTGAACAGGCAGCAAAGGCAGCCGGTGCCCACGAAGTAATTACTCGCCTTGAGCATGGATATGATACACGCCTTGGTCGTTTATTTGAAAACGGAGCAGAATTGAGTGGGGGAGAATGGCAGCGCATTGCCTTGGCTCGTGCTTTTCTGCGCCAGGCTCAACTTCTCATACTAGATGAGCCAACAAGCTTTATGGATTCATGGGCGGAGCTTGACTGGATGAAACGGTTTAAACAACTTGTTCGAGGACGGACAGCTCTTATTATTACTCATCGGTTCACAACAGCCATGCAAGCGGATTTTATTTATGTAATGGAAGAAGGTCGCGTGGTAGAGAGTGGGACGCATAGTGAGTTGCTTGAGATCAATGGCCGATATGCTTTATCGTGGAAGGAGCAGATGCAAGGAGGTAAGACCGTCACACAGGAAACATAATAATCTCTCTTGCACCTTGGGTGTTTAGAAAGCATGTTCGCCTACAACGCGTTTGGACTACGTATTTTATCAGAGTTATGCCTTCCCGAACTTCTTCCCGGTTCAGGTGGCCCAGATGTAATAATCAATTGTGCGGAAGTCTCTGATACGCTTGATGAGATAACATCGCAACGTGTATGCTACGCTGCAAACGCACGGAGAAGTTTGTTTTGTATTCCAGGGGTCGCGAAGTATTTAATTGAGGAGGATTCAAGGATTAGTGTTGATCCAGCAACAGGAGCCGACATAGACGCGGTAAGATTCTTTTTGTTAGGCCCGGTCATGGGAGCCCTTCTGTATAGGAGAGGTTTTTTGGTGTTGCAGGGTAGTTGTGTGGAGGTTCAAGGCGCGGGTGTTCTGTTCCTTGGTCTCTCAGGGACGGGTACGTCTACTTTGGCCGCGGCCTGCATGATGCAAGGACATCGCGTGTTAGCAGATGACTTCTGTGCCGTTTCATTTGCCAGTTCCGATAAGGAGCCTGAAGTAGTGCCAGGGTATCCGCAATTGAAACTAAGGCCCAATACAGTAAAGCAAATAAATAAAGATGTGGAATCAGAGAAAGGCTTGCGTCCAGGGCTAGAGAAGTATGCGATACCTTTAGGAGAACAGTTTTGTGACCACCGACTTCCCATCAAACAGGTGTTTTATCTCAGTAGTAGAGGCAGCCGTTTTTCCGTCGATGTCTTGCATGGGCGCGAGGGCTTCATGGGATTAATGCGTACCACCTTTCATGCCTCGATCATTCAGGAATTGTGGGGAGAAAGTAAGCATTTCATGCAGTGCATTAAGGTAGCTGAACACGCATCCATGTATCGCCTGGAAGTGTCGGCGTTCTCATCACATTTCACACTGAGCCAGCTCACTAAGCTACTCGCAGATACGCTTAGCTAGAATCGCCCTGATAATGAAGATCGTCTGGCTGGCATCATATCCAAAGTCTGGTAATACCTGGTGCCGGGCGTTTCTATTAAACTTGCAGAGCGATGCACAGGAGCCAGTATCTATCAATGCGCTCAATTCCATTCCTGTAGCAAGTGACAGAAAACTATTTGACAGTTTAACAGGAATTTCGGCATCCGGCTTAACAGAACGTGAAATTTGTCGTCTTCGTCCAAGGGTGTATGAACAATTAGCCGGCGAGGCCAATGAGCGCATTTTCTTGAAAATACATGATGCTTTTGCCCCTGTTAGTGATGAGGAGTCACTTCTTTCAGATAAGGCTACAGAGGGAGCCGTCTACATAATTCGAAATCCCTTGGATGTGGCAGTATCTATGTCGCATCATATGGCTCACGATATCGACCGAGTGATCTCGAATATGATCGACGAGGAATATGGCATTGATCTACATGCAGAACGTCCAGGGGCACAGCTACCTCAACACTTAGGTTCTTGGAGCCAGCATGTCCTCAGTTGGCTTCAAGCTCCCAGCTTGAGATTGCATGTGGTCAGGTATGAGGATTTGAAGAGGGAGCCCCTCGAAGCATTTACGGGCATTGCTAGTTTTGTGGGCTGGGAGAAAAGGGAGGAGCAGATCGAAAGGGCAATGCGTTTTAGTGACTTTAAAGAGTTGAAAAAACAAGAGCAGGAACACGGTTTTGCAGAGAGGAGTCCTCAGGCGGCGTCTTTTTTTCGAAAGGGAGAAGTGGGTGGTTGGAGAAACGTGCTAACGGAGGAGCAGGTGAGGCGCATCGTACAACACCACGCAGATGTGACGTATCGAGTAGGGTATCTTTCCCGCGATGGTTCCTTGCTGTGTTGATCTGCGATGGATGTAGGTTTTCGTTTAAGGGCAACATAAATATGTAGTAGCCATGAGTCGTAGTACCTGGTTTGAAAAAGCAAAGTCATTCACAAAATCGATGTTATCGCGCGGGCTTGGCTTGATCGGGCACAGTCGGAGAGCGAGTCCCGAAATCAAGGCAATACGAGAAGTGAGTTGTAATGGTCA
>DATGCC010000687.1:0-6677 GCA_035312345.1 Rhodothermales bacterium | reverse complement strand
CCCCGCTTCTCTGTGACTTCGTAGCGCCAAGTGGGATAGCCCATACGCGGGGCGAGGTACTTCGCTGAGCGATAAGGCCGCACGCGCGCTTCTGCGAAAGCGGTGTCCGGTGGGGCCTGAAGGGCTTCGCGCCAGGGCCAGGTCGGATCCGGCGTTAGCTGTTCTCTCGGAACGACGGCTGTTTCGTCCGGCTCGAAAGGCAACAGCGCCAGGTCGTAACGCTCGTGCCGGTAGTTGACGAACGCGAGTGTGCGGCCATCGGGTGACAGGCTCGGCTCCAGCGCTCCGAAGGCCACATTCGTCAGCTTCAAAACACGGTCCTGTTGCACATCATAGGCAAACACATTGGCCCTGCCGCCTGGATCGGCCGCGAAAAGCAGGTAGTTGCCATCTGCACTCCAAGCAGCATCCAGAATCGAGGCGTCTTCAAACATGAGCCATGGACTCCAGGTCATGTTTCCGTTTTGCTCCTCCTCGGCCCGAAACAGCCCCTGGCGACCGCGCACATTGAGCAAGACCGTAACAGCGGAGTTCGTGGGATGTGGATGCAAGCTGACGAATTGTGCCCGGTCGAAATCAGAAACCGACGTAAGTGCCCCTGCGGCGTCGACCTGGACCCACTGGTTGTACTGACCCTCGTTCCGTAATGCCCATAGACCCTGCTGCGTGGTGATGGGAGCCAGCGTGCGGCCATGCTGAGTCAGTTGCATCGTTTCTCCCGTTATCAGATCCAGGCGAAAAAGGTCTGCAAGGGCCTGAATCGTGACGAGCGGATCAGGAACATAGCGGGCAAACAGCAGCGCCGTGGTATCTGGTGTGAGGCTGAAGTACGTATCCTCGGTAATGCTGTGATGTCCGATTAACGTTCGGTGCCCGGTCTGGGCATGTATGCGGTAAAACCCTGTCCGCACATCATAGCCGGTGACATGGGCAACAAGGGTGCTATCGTCCACCCAGCGTGGACGGCGGTAGCTATGGCCCAGTCCTGTTGCCAGTATTTGTGGCGCGGTGAGTAGACCGAGGGTGTCCAGGCGCGCCTGCTCTCGCGTACGAACCATCTCTCTGAACGTCCGCTGCAACTGTCTTGGTGTCTGGCCCGTGGCGTCCCATAGCTCGACGCCGTGTCCCAAAAATGGAAAGCGGTAATGCAACCGCAGGGCCCGCCTAAAAAATTGGGCGTCATCTTCAGCAGCCAGGTACTGAAAAAAATTCGATCCGCCAATGTAGAACCGGTTCGAGGGACGGTCGTAGGTCGGCTCCTCTAGCATCTGTGCAAGGCTCCAGGGATCGCCAGAGAGCATCGCCGCCCTGAACTGCATCTGAAACCGAGCGTCGTTGAGCCGCCCGGCTCCCTCATGAATTCGGCTTTCGTGGTAAACCGCTACGCCCTCGGTCATGCCACGAGGCATCCACAGGTTGATAGACCGGGCCAGATCTGGCGCAAACCAGCGAACCAGGCTCCCAACTCCGATGCCTCTCCCCGACTCCCCCTGCGACGCATGCACCAGTTCATGGGGAGCTACGGCCCACATCCACGACGGAAACCGCGCCGAGATGCGATTGCCTTTGATGCTAATACCTTCAATCTCCTGCTTGAACGGAAACGCCGTGACGTAGCCATTCGACCGGTCGTTGAAACGGTTAAGCACGACAGGCATGCGAAGCGTCCGCTGCGAACCGACCAGCGCCTGCGTAGCGGGCAGTTGCGCTTCGAGAATAGCAGCTGCCTCGCGGGCTTCTTCGGCCAGCCCGTCCTGAAAGATCACGTCGAAATGGGGACTTTCGAGAACCAGATACTGGGCGGATGGCGGCCGGTAGAGTACATCATAGACCGAGAATGTCTGCGCCTGAAGCGCCCCGGTCATCCAACACAGGACCAGGAAGGCAGCAGACGTGCGGAGCAACAGGCGCATGGAGCCTCTACACTTTGACAGAAATCAGAGTCGCTAAGAAACGCTGCCCGGCTCAAAGAAAAAAGGCCCTCACCGCTTCTCAATGATGATGCCGTTGCTGGGATTGGGATGCTGCCAGACGTTGATGTCACCTCCCTCGTTTTCGATAAACGTATTGTTAGCCTCGATCACGACACGCTCGCCGCGCACGCGGATGCCAGCCGCATATTGCCCGGTCAGATTGCCGCCACGCCCATTGTAGCCGCACACATTCTCGCGCAGCACCCAGTCTCGCATAAAGCTACCCACGATGCCACCACGAATCGTCTTGCCCGGATCGGAGGCTTTGTCGCCGGGGAGACCGGTGCCATTCTCCCAGCACCGGTTGTGCTCCATCAGGTTGTCCCGCTCCTGCTCCCAAGGCGCGATGTCAGGATTGGTCGCCTTGTAAATGCCCGCCCAGTTATTTTTCGAGCAGGTGTTGTATCCGACTCTGACGGACACCGCTGCCATCGAGCCGTACGTAACCACTATCCCGTGGCGGTTATGCCCATCGCATACATTCGAGGCAATCATGGCATTGGTCAGCAGACCTGGATGTCCGTTGCCAATGATGGCGATCCCGCTGTCGTTGCTCGACAGGCACACATTCTCGGTTACATTGATGTTGGTGAAATGTTGCCCGTAGAGCAGGATGTCTTTGTGCATCCCCCCTTTGGGATAGGCTCCCATCATTCCACCCCGCATGAAGCAGTTACGAATGGTGAGATTCTGTATCCGTCGAGGGCCTGACTCACCAATCTGAATACCACACCCGATGGCCCCGTGGATCGTCACATTTTCAATGGTCAATCGGTTCACCAATGGCGCATAGATGCCACAGGCGGTGGGCGTAGTGAATCCATCTTGAATATCCAGGTCGAAGGTGAGCGTCACATTCCGGATCGTCACCTCTTCGGACCCCGGCTCTACGACGATGGCATGCTCATAATCGCGCTGATAGAGAATCCGATCTTCGAGGATGCTGCCTGAGGTGAGACGAATCATGGCATGGCGGAGCAGGAGAGTAGATACAACAAAGCCCTGAGCACGCTGCTTCTAGCGCGTCAGGGCTTTATTTGGTCCTGCTATGCGGAGGGGGAGGGATTCGAACCCCCGGTGCCCAGAAGGCACAACGGTTTTCGAGACCGCCCCGTTCGACCACTCCGGCACCCCTCCTGGTCTGTAAAGGCCTATTTGCCCATCTGCGTCCCCGATTTGGGACCCATATGGGACAAAACTTGCCGTCATCACGCCCTCATCCTAACTTCTATCGCTGGATTGTGGACTGGCCTTGTAAACTACGCTACTCCTCTTCTGTTCTCAATATCATTCTACGAAGATCCGCTGAATGTGTCTCTACATCCTTCCAGGTCTTGCCCCACCGAATGTCCCGAATGGCTGAGTTTGTAGCTGGATAACTAGCCGCGATCTCTTCATCAGGCTTCCCGGCTGCTATGTGCCGCTTGATCTCGATGACCTGAGCCTCACTGAGATTTGTATTGCATTCTATTTTGTTTTACTTGTAATTCCATTTGAGCTTTGGGGGTACGCAAGATAACTCTTGCTTGCCCTCTGTTCTCCCAGGCAATCGCATGACCTTTTTTTAAAACTCCACTTATTAGCTTTCATCAAAAAGAGCCAAACTGAAGTTAGCTAGGCTTGCCGACACCGTGACACGTAAAAGTCTGCGAACGCATTTCATGAGTCAGGCGTGGAGCTTAATAAACGTCATAAGACATGATTACCCTATCCTCCACCCGACATGTCTGACAAATCTTCGCCTTGGCCGCTATTATGGGGTGCTACTGGCTTGTGCCATACACATTATAGGAGCACTGGCGACGACCGCCCAGACATCCACCCCACAAGGAAGCGGAGTAGTCCAGCAGGATGGTGGGACGGGTCAGCCGGAACCACATGTCGAGATCTTCCGGGTCCTTTACGACGGCACACAACTCCCCTTTGAGGGACTCGCTGTCCCGCCTCTCGGTCGCCGCGACATTGAGCTCCGCTTTCGCGTCGTGGGCCTGCCTTCCAGCGACTCGCTCTATTTCGCCTTCCGGATGGACGGAATGGACGAGGAGTGGTCGGAAGTGCGCAGCAGGGCCAGCGCTATCTACGTAGGCCTAAAGCCGGGGTCCTATACCTTCCAGGTCCGGGCGTACCGGCCCAGCGGCGGGTGGGAGAGTTCAGCAGAACTCCCCGTCGTGATTCGATGGCATACTTACGAAAAGCCGTGGTTCATCGCCCTTGGTGTCATCTTCCTCCTGACGCTCATTGGGGGTGCGTATGGGTGGCAGCGGTGGCAAGGGCGGATCCGCGAAGAAACGCTGGCTCGGCTGGTGGACGAGCGGACGCAGGCGCTTCAGCAGGAAAAGGCTCGTACAGAAACCGCACTGGAAAAGACGCAGCAGGAACGTGAGACGGCCCAGCGAGCCCTGGTGACCGTTGAGGAGCAGGCGATCCAATTACTCCGCATGGACCATATGAAAAGCCGCCTCTTCGCCAACATCAGCCACGAGTTCCGGACTCCACTTACGCTCATCCTTGACCCGATTGACCGTGCCCTCTCCGGTGCCTTCGGGCCGCTCAACGAGCCCGGGTGCCGCTCGCTTGAGATGGCGCGGCAGAACGCTCAACGGCTCCTCCACCTCATCAACCAACTCCTCGACTTGGCTAAGCTGGAGGCCGGCAGTATGCAACCCCGAATGCAGAAGGTAGACTTCATTCCTTTTGTCCGGCAGGCAACGGAGACCTTCGTCTCAGAAGCCGAGCGGCGCGGCATCGGGCTTCGGTTCCAAGCGACAGAGCCCCAACTGCCGGTCTACATTGACGTGGAGAAGATGGAGAAGGTGCTCTACAACCTAGTCACAAACGCACTGAAGGCGACCGCTCCTGGGGGTAAGGTGATTGTCTCTGTGCACGCCAGTGACAGTGCCCATAGCAGTGAGGATGAGGCGAGCGGCCATGCTGTGATCGTCGTCCGAGACACAGGCGAAGGGATCGCTGAGGACGAGCTTCCGTTCATCTTCGACCGGTTCTATCAGGCCGAGACAGGGCGGCTCAAGGGTGGGACAGGAATCGGCCTCTCACTTGTCCGTGAAATGGTAGATCTTCACGGTGGAAGCGTCCATGTGGAGAGCGTGCACGGCTTTGGGAGCACATTCACCGTCCGTATCCCTCTCGGACGCGCCTATCTCGGAGACCACGAGGTGGAAGACGAACCGCCGCCTGAGCCAACCGCCTTCTCCATCCCGGTCCAGGCGACTACCGCCGTTGCCTTCTCAAGCAACCTGGAGGCATTACCGGAGACTGCTACGAACAAAGTCGGCGAGGCCCCAGACGACCACCGCCCGCTCGTACTCGTCGCTGAGGACAACCCGGAGATCCGCCAGTTGATTGTAGACCACCTCAGCCCGCACTATCAGGTCGTTGAAGCTGAGGAGGGAACCGCTGCTCTCCGCATCGCTCGCGAGCGCCGCCCGGCCCTCATCGTGAGTGATGTGCTGATGCCTGGGATGGATGGGCTAGCCCTGTGTCGTCGGATCAAGACGGACGAGCATCTGGGCGATATACCGCTGATCCTCCTCACAGCCCGCGCATCGAAGGAGGATCGCCTGGAGGCGCTCCAGACCGGTGCCGATGACTTCCTTACCAAACCTTTCTCAGCCGCCGAGCTGCTGGCACGGGCCGAAAACCTGATTCAGTCACGAGCAGTGATGCGAGAACGCTACAGCGAGGAAGTCGTCCTTCCTACCACCGGCCAGATTGTCCCCTCAGCCGACGCGGCTTTCCTGGAGCGAGTTTATACGGCCATCAACGAACACCTGGGAAACGAGGGCTTCACTGTCGGTCAACTGGCAGCCGAGATGGGCCTGAGCGAGTCCAGCCTGAAGCGGCGGCTACGGTCACTCGTAGGCATGCCACCCGTCGAGTTCATTCGAGCGCGGCGGCTGGAACGAGCAGCGGCTCTCCTGTTGGGGAAGGCAGGAACAGTAGGTGAAGTGGCCGCACAGGTCGGGTTCGAGAGCCCGTCGTACTTCGCAAAGTGCTTTCGCGAGCGTTACGGGGTATCACCATCGGCGTATACCGAACCACTTGTGAAGGATGTGGAGGGCAACAAGCCAGCCTGAAAGATCCGTCTGGCAGACGGGTCTGTCCCATTTCGGTCATTCGAGAGTATTAATCGACCGGGGCCGATATGGATGCTATTCTGAGCGAAATAGGGGCGCGAGGAGCGTTGGGACCGCCTTATACTTGCCACCGTTCCGCCTCGGGACTTTCTCGAAAACCGGTGGATCATTCCTGAACCCTAGAGGCTCGCGAGATGGATGTTCTTTACCTCCCGTGCAACTCAACACTCCTTCCCAACCGCAGCATGCGCTGCCTACCATGCTATACGCTATGAAAACCTCCATGAAGAAGACCCCATTCTCCATCGCGCTTGCATTCGTCACCCTCGTTGCGATGGCCACTGCACCCGCTATGATGACCGTCACCTTTGACCCTTTGCTCGGCACCGGCTTCGCCGGCAAAGGCGATGTCCAACTCGCGCTTGGCTACAACAACAAGCAACTCCAGGACAACGCTGGTAGCCTTGTGTTTACCGCATCCTCGGTCTCAGAGACGACGTGGGAGTGCTACAACTCCAACAATGAGAAAATTCAAGAGCGGTTGCGCACGATGACCACGCAGGGTGTGGTCAGTGGGGTTGCCCGGGAACGGAACCAGATCACCGGATTC
>DATGCC010000686.1:0-2211 GCA_035312345.1 Rhodothermales bacterium | reverse complement strand
CTCCAGACTGTGCTCGGCCAGCACCGCGGCAGCAGGGCGCGTGCTGGTGCCTTCGTCGTTCCAGAATGCGCCGTGCCCCAGCAGCGGCAACGCCATGTGTGCCAGCGGAGCCAGATCACCCGACGCGCCAACGCTACCTCGGCTTGGGATTGCCGGAATCCAGTCGCGCTCGGCAAAGAGCAGCAGGCGCTCGAACGTCTCCATCGACACGCCCGAATAGCCCAACCCGAGCGCGTGGATTTTGAGTTGCAGCATCAGGCGGCTGATGTCCTTCGGCACCAAGTCACCCACCCCGACGGCATGGCTCAAAATCAGGTTGCGCTGAAGCTTGGCAAGTTGGTCGTCGGGGATGCGTTGCTGAGCGAGCACACCAAAACCGGTGTTGATGCCGTAGTAGGCCTTGCCATCGCGCAACGCCGCTTTCACCACAGCCCGCGACTGCTGCACGCGCCCAGCATCCTGCTGCAGAGCATCCAGGCTCTGCGCCAGGTCGTCGTACAGATGCGTTATCCGAACAGGGTTTGGGGGCTGAAAAATCATAAAGAATATGAGCGTCGAAAAGCCGTTCGTTTCTGGATCTTATGGTAGCGCTTTTCTGGCTCAAAGAAAAAGAAAACCCGTCAAAATGGAATACCCCGTCGCTATCAAACGTCTGGGTTAAAGAACCTGTATCTCAATCCTTGTTGCAACAAACCTGTCTGTCGGAAGTGCTAGTTCTTTACCTTTTCTTTCGCGGTTGCCCCGACCGACTCACCCATACCACATGACCAAAGTTACCAAACGCATTATTCTTGGCGTCCTTGTGCTGGTTGCCATCCTGGCGCTCGCCTGGCCGAAGCTGAAATCGGCAGGCGGCGATGCGAGCAATGGCCCCGCGACACAGGCTGGCGGCAGCAGCACAGCCCTCCGCGTCAATGCACACATCGTCACGCCCGAGGTGCTCCGAGATCGCATCTTTACCACCGGCTTCATCCGCGCCAACGAGGAAGTAGAAATCCGTAGCGAAACCTCCGGTATTATCACGGGCATTTCCTTTCAGGAAGGCCGCAACGTCGGCAAAGGCGCGCTGCTCGTGAAGATCAACGACAGCGAGTTGCAGGCGCAATTGCGCAAGGCGGAATACCGCGAGACACTGGCGGTGGACCGCGAGGTGCGGCAGAAGCAACTCTACGAGAAAGGCGGCATCAGCCAGGAAGAGTACGAGGCCACGCTCAACGAAGTAAACGTCCTCAAGTCCGATGTCGAACTCATCAAGGCACAGATTGCCAAGACCGAGATCCGCGCCCCGTTCAACGGCACCATCGGATTGCGGCAGGTCAGCGAAGGCAGCTACATCACGCCGACTTCGCCCATCACGACGCTGCAAGACATCAACCCGGTGAAGATCGACTTCTCAATCCCGGAGCGCTATGCCCAGCGCGTGCAACCCGGCGACGACATTTTCTTCAGCGTGGAAGGGCGCGATGGCCAATTCAAGGGCACGATCTACGCACTGGAACCAAAGATCGAAGCCAACACGCGCACGCTGCTGCTCCGCGCACGCAGCAACAACTCGGACGGTCGCCTGCTGCCCGGTGCCTTCGCCGATATCGAACTGGTCTTTGAGGAAATCCCGAACGCGCTCACCGTGCCGTCGCTCGCCGTCATCCCTGAACTCGGCGGCAAAAAAGTGTACGTGGTGCAGAACGGCAAAGCCCTGCCCCGCCCCGTCGAAACCGGCATCCGCACCGAAGAAAGCGTGCAGATCATAGATGGTCTGCTACCGCAAGACACGGTAATCGTCTCCGGCATCCAGCAGTTGCGACCGGGGCTGGAGGTGGAAGTCAGCATTCCGACAACCTCTGAAATTGCTGCTTCTGAGCCCACAATTGAATGAGTATGGGTGTTTGGGAGGATGGGCGTGTGGGCGTTTTTTATTTCTCCCATACTTCTCATCCCCCCAACCTTCCACACAAACCATTAACTGCTCACGTCGATGTCTCTCTACTCTCTCAGCATCCGTCGTCCGGTCCTCGCCATCGTGATGTCGATCGCGATTGTGCTGTTTGGCGTGCTTGGCTTTTTCGAGTTGGGCGTGCGCGAGTACCCAGCGGTCGATCCACCTATCATCACCGTTTCGACCAGCTACCGGGGCGCGAACGCCGATGTCATCGAGTCGCAGATCACAGAGCCGATTGAAGAGTCGGTCAACGGCGTAGCGGGCATCCGCAC
>DATGCC010000685.1:0-8369 GCA_035312345.1 Rhodothermales bacterium | reverse complement strand
GAACGCCTTACCCCGAGGCAACGGGATACAGCTTGCCTTTTCCTGCTCCTATGGCCCTTGTTCCTGATCCAGGAGACGCTGCTTCCGATGACTTCCCCACCGATAGCCGCCCGCACTGCCATCTTTCCGCACGACGCGATGACAGGGAATGACGAGTGCTACTTTGTTGCTTGCGCACGCCTGGGCCACCGCCCGCACCGCTTCGGGCTGTCCTAGCATCTGAGCAACATCGCTATAGGAGCGCGTCGTGCCGTAAGGAATCTCCTGGAGGGTCTTCCATACGCGCCGCTGGAAATCCGTGCCTTGTAGTTCAATGGGCACACTCGGATGCGCATGCACCCCGTCAAGGTAGCGGATAATAGGCTCTACCCACGCACGCATCGACTCGCCATCGCGCGTGATGGTGGAGGCATGCTGGAATTCGTCCTCAAGTTCAGCAACCAGCGTCGCATCGTCGTCACCCAGAGAGACAGCACAGACTCCCCGTTCCGTAGCTGCAACCAGCAACCGCCCAAAAGCGGACGGCAGCGTCGTAAATCGGATGGTAAGCCCTTTGCCCCCTCGGCGGTACGTGCCGGGCGTCATCCCGAGCCCGTTCTCCGCCTGCTCGTAGAGCGCACGGCTGGAGCCAAAACCAGCTTCAAAGGTGGCTTCGAGTACGTCCCGCTCGGCCCCCACCTGCCCCTTAAACACCTCTAAGCGTCGTGCATTTTGATAATCTTTTGGCGAAAGCCCCACGAAGCGCTTGAAAGTCTTTTGCAGGTGAGATGGACTCAGCCCGACTTCTTCGGCCAGCGTATGGAGCGTGACTGGCTCGTCAAAATGCGCGTCGAGGTAGGCGCGGACCTGTTCGACAGCCTGTTCAGCGGGCGTTGGATCGGTGTGTTTCGGATAACAACGACGGCAGGCACGATACCCAGCCTCTTCGGCTTTTTGAGGAGAAAAATGGAAGGCAACATTTTTACGATGAGGGCGGCGGGCCGGGCACGAAGGACGACAGTAGATACCCGTCGTTTCGACGGCATATACGAAGAGACCATCGAAGCGGCGATCACGCCCTTCTACGGCAGCCCATGCTTCGTCTTCTGTGAAAAGGACCTCGACACAATCATTTGCAGCGGTGCGCGCGATGTCATCGGATAACGTCATGGTTCATTTACTTGATGTTGATATTCCTCCTATTTCGGCACCTAACATACGATGCCTCTTCGTGTGATCGCTATCCAGTTCTTGTGCTCAAAGTCCACCAGTTGAACGCAGCCCAGAGCCGGTTGCCGGTATGGGCCTCATTGAACGACCAACCCGCTTTTAGTTTGGCCGCAAGAAGCGGATAGCCTAAAACGTACCAGCATGGATAAGATGGCTTCCGTCGTTACGCCGAAGCCTCAACGGGTGATGTATTTTATTATCAAAACCCAAGTTTGGACCTATTCCTATTTGTCATTGCGAGCGACCAACGGGAGCGCGGCAAGCTCGCTGAAAAGGCGACATGCTTGACGCACGAGATCGCCACGTCGCCTGCGGCTCCTCGCGATGACACCCCTTTATATAGGTCCAAACTTGGGTTATCAAAGTAGAAGCACGACCATGGTTTCCTATCGCATCATCGCGATTCCCGAAGCAATTGCCCACGCCGTCCGCACCTCGCTGGCTTCGCCCCAATATGGGTATCCTGCTCATGCCGAGGTGGCCCAGGGGTACGGTCCATGCCGACTTTGCTTACACACCTTCGGGGTCGGTCAGGAGCGGCGTATCCTGTTCACGTATGACCCCTTCGAAGAGACAGGTGCTCCCCCGCTCCCTGGCCCCGTATACATTCACGAAACGGCCTGTCAGCGGTATATGGAAGACGCTGGCTTCCCAAAGGAACTCCTTCAACATCCACTCACGCTCCAGGCCTATGGACACAATCGACGGTTAGTGGCTGAAGACGCTGTCCCTGATGGGCAGGTCGAACCCGTCATGGAGCGTCTGCTTGCCCGCGCGGATGTAGACTATATCCACGTCCGCGACACGGGGGCAGGATGCTTCGATTTTCGTATCGAGCGGGCTGAGATTGCAAAAAACGTCGACATAGAGGCCGTAGAGGTATCTTCATGCTAATGACCCGCTATGCTACAGCAGCATCCGATGAAGAATGACCGTCATTCCTATGCGAGCAAGACTTCGGCCAACTCATCGCTCCTCGTCGATCTTGTGGCGTCTGAGATTCGTCCAGCCATGCCCCTCAAATAATTGGTTTCTCAGGGGCCGAGTCCTCCCCAAAGTCCATATCCATACACCGACCTCCCAGCCCTGAGTCTCGAACCGTGTTCCCCACGCTCCTCAGCTTTTCTCTCTCGCTTTCTCAAGCAGCGGGTGGCGATATGTCGCAGCGATGGCGAGGACGGCAGCCAGCGCCAGAATGCCCGGTGCTATCAACGGGCTGGCCCCGGCGAGGGCTTCCCAGAACACATCGCCCACGGTCGCATTAGGGCGAATTTCTAGCTCGAAGGCAAAGTTGTGCGTCAGGTGTTCGTAGATGCCGAATCCACTTCCCAGCACCATCAGCACCATCACACCGCGCAGAGCACGCAGGGACCGCCGCCGGGGGGCATAGAAAGCAACTACCACGACAAGCGCACCCACGGCGCATAGGACGAACGGCACGAGTTGAATGATACTTTCTGCGTGCCCGACGAACAGTAGTTCCACGACCGTCCCCGCAAAAACACATCCCGCGACCACCAGCAAAAAGCGACGCAGACTGGCTTCAACGGTTCGCTCAATCAAGGATCAGGTACCGTCCTGCGATGTTCCGTTCGCGCTCAGAGACATAGTCGGCCAGCTTCTCCAGAAACGCATCGTTCGAGTCGTATGGACGCCCGGCGATGAGTTCCTCGGCGGCAGCAGTAGTAAGACCCGGAATCTGCTGCAGGGTAGCGGCGTCGCTCTCGTTGCGGTTAATGGGGACGTAGACGTACTCCTCGTAGGCGGCCACCTGTGCCTCGTCTACATATTTGCCAATCTCCTGGCGGAACTGCTGGATGCTGACGTACGGGCGGTATTCCTTAAACTCACGCACCATGCGGTCGCCCACATCGGGAATGGTGAGGAATTCATCATTGGTAGCGGTGTTGAGGTTGAGTATCGCGAACCGCCCAGCGATTGCTGGCTCGTCCTCCATCATCGCCGTAGTATCAGCAGCGGCGGTTTCTTCGGGTGTGGTTTCAGCGGCGGGCTCACAGGCTGTCAGCGTTATGAGCAACAGCAGGGTGAATAGCCAGAGATGTTTATGCAGGTTCATGGGGGACCTCATTTGCGGTGGGTAGCTTGCTGTTTGGGTGGGGTGAAAATATACAACAATCTACCAAACCTGCATCGAAATGGTTCTTTGCAGGCTACCAGAAAGCATCTTTCTTCCTGTCACATAGGTCGCAAAGCCGTTAGCCCGGTCTGGACCAGGCGCATCGAACAGACACAACAATCCCCTAGGCAGAGAAAGCACTGCCGTTGAAAACATCCATCAGGAACCAGCCTTACACACCTGAGAGGACTCAGGCCAGCAAAGCGATCCGTTGCGTGGCGAGGCGGCTCAGCATGCGTTGAAGTTCTGTCTTGCGCTCCAGGAACTCCTCATGCTCGACGGTCGAGAGGTAATAGTGGTCGTACGCCAGATCGAGCCACAGGGCCAGCCGGGCACAGGCCGATTGGCACTCATTAAGATGGGTACGAAAGCCGGTACCACTGTGCCGCGTTTGCCATGCCCGCACCACCTGTTTGCTGATGCATTGGCTGGTGGTGCGGATCAATGCCGTCAACGCTCCATGTTCCGCCTTAGGAAATCGGCGGGTGAGAAAGAAGATGTCGGTCTCTAGCGTTTTGGAGGCCTGATAGACGCGCAGGTTAGCGGCGGGGTGGGTAGGAAAGGTACTTATTTCCATTTTTTAGAGGGGTGGGTTTTGAGTGAGAGGAACTCACCTACGTAAGACACATGCAAGCGCAAGACATAACCTCCACAACAAAATTTTTTGTATTCCTCGAAACATATCCTGCCGCAGTGGCGATATAAGCCGCATGAAACGATGTTTCTAACAGCTCATCCAGAAGGGTGGAGGGTACAGGCCCTGCGAAACCCTGGCAACCGCCTCGTTCGGTTCACCGATCAAGGAAAGGTGCCAATTCCTGCCTCGCAACGCAATCACGTGAGGAAAGATGAGCGGGAGAATATGTCTCCTCTTCCATCGCAAGATGGACCCAGGATGACCTCTTCCGCCGGAATGAGCGCGGAGGAGGTTTTTTTATTTAGTACACCTTAGTACACCTCTTCTCGCGGGCCAGCCAGGCTTCTTTCTGAAAACCGGCTGGTGGCTCTGACCGCTACTTTTCTGGATGGTTTTTGGATCTCGTTGATGCACCCTTAGGGGATTGCCCCGGTTTTTTCGCCTTTACTAGAGAGAACCAAACGATTCATCACTCACCTAACCATCCAATACCATGAGCAGCAACGGTCAACCCCGCACGCTTCACTATGAAACCCTTCAGGTCCACGCCGGACACACGCCCGACGCCGCAACCCACGCCCGCGCCGTCCCGATCTATGCAACGACCTCGTTCACCTTCGACGACGCCGAGCACGGAGCTAACCTGTTTGCGCTGAAGGAATTCGGCAACATCTACACCCGCATCATGAACCCGACGACGGATGTCTTCGAGCAGCGCATCGCCGCGCTCGAAGGAGGCGTCGCGGCGCTGGCAACGGCGAGCGGGCAGGCCGCGCAGTTCCTCGCCCTCACCACCATCGCTCAGGCAGGCGACAACATTGTCTCTGCCAGTTACCTGTATGGCGGCACCTACAACCAGTTCAAGGTGACGCTGCCGCGCCTCGGCATCGACGTCCGCTTTGCCGACGGCGATGACCCCGATTCCATCGAGTCGCTGATAGATGAGAAGACGAAAGCCATCTACGTCGAGACCATCGGCAACCCGCGCTTCAACCTCCCCGACTTCGAGCGCATCTCGGCTATCGCCAAGCAGTATGGCGTGCCCCTGGTGGTAGACAACACCTTCGGCGCGGCAGGCTACCTGTTCCGTCCCATTGAGCACGGAGCCGACATCGTGGTGCAGAGCGCAACCAAGTGGATCGGCGGCCACGGCACCACCATCGGCGGCGTCATCGTAGACGCGGGCACCTTCCCGTGGGACAACGGACGCTTCCCGGTGTTCACGGAACCCTCGCCAGCCTACCACGGCCTCAATTTCTGGGAGACCTTCGGCCCAGAGGGCGTGTTGGGAGCCAACGTAGCCTTCATTATCCGCGCCCGTGTGGAAGGACTGCGCGACATCGGAGCCAGCCAGAATCCCTTCGGTTCTTTCCTTTTGCTGCAAGGCCTGGAGACCCTCTCGCTCCGCGTGCAGCGCAGCGTAGACAACGCGCTGGAACTGGCACGCTGGCTCCAGAATCACGAGCAGGTCGAATGGGTCAGCTATCCCGGCCTCGAAGACCATCCCTACCACGAGCGCGCCACCCGCTACTTGCCTCGCGGTTATGGGGCCGTGCTGGCCTTTGGCGTGAAAGGCGGCGTGGAAGCCGGACAGGCGTTCGTCGAGAACGTAGAACTCGCCAGCCACCTCGCCAACGTCGGCGATGCCAAGACGTTGGTGATCCATCCCGCCTCCACGACGCATCAGCAACTGGCTGCAGAAGAGCAGCTGGCGTCAGGCGTCACACCGGATCTCGTCCGCGTGTCGGTCGGCATTGAGCATATCGATGATCTCAAAGCTGACTTTGAGCATGCCTTTGCTTCCATCGACGATTTGATCCCCGCCTAATCGGAGCACAGACAGAGGGGCGATGTGCTTCGCGTACATCTTCGTGCTCCAACTCTGTCTCCTTTGTCGAATTATTATGACAGACAGACTAGTCTTTTCCAAGTTCACCCTGGAAAATGGAAGCGTGCTCCGCGAGGTACCCGTAACGTATCGAACCTGGGGACAGCTTAACGAAGCAGGGGACAATGCCATCGTTGTTTGCCATGCATTGACAGGCAATGCCGACGCTGCCGATTGGTGGGGTGGCTTGATCGGTCCTGGCAGGGCACTCGACACGGAGCACTACTTCGTCGTGTGTGCCAATGTCATTGGCTCACCCTATGGCACGGTATCTCCACTCACATATGATCCAACTACGGAGCAGCCCTATGGAGCAGCTTTTCCGCAAGCTACGATTCGAGATACAGTGTCGCTGCACAGGCTCTTGTTGGAAGCGTTGGGTGTGCGTCAGGTTGCCTTTGCTATCGGCGGCTCCATGGGAGGCATGCAAGCGCTTGAGTGGGCCTTCCACGGCGAGTTCGTGCGTGGCCTCGTGCCGATAGCCGTAGGTGGCAAGCACTCGGCCTGGTGCATCGGCTGGAGCGAAGCGCAACGACAGGCCATCTTTGCCGATGAGCGGTGGCAGGGTGGGCACTACGACCCGGCAGATCCACCTGCTTCTGGACTGGCAGCGGCGCGCATGATGGCGATGATATCCTATCGCTCGCAACCCTCTTTCGAGGCACGATTTGGCAGGTTCATAGAACAGGATGAAGTTGCCTCTTTCTCTGTAGAGAGCTATTTGCGCCACCAGGGCGATAAGCTGGTAGCACGCTTCGATGCAAACTGCTACGTCCATCTCACCCGCCAAATGGACTCGCACGATGTATCACGTGGGCGTGGTGCCTATGCCGACGTACTGGGCAGCATCACGCAGCCTGCGTTCGTCATCGGCATCGATTCGGATGTGCTCTATCCTTTGCACGAGCAGGAAGCATTGACGCGGCTTCTGCCCAATGCAACCCTGGCTGTTGTGTCGTCGCCAGATGGACACGATGCTTTTCTCATCGAACTGGAAACGCTAAACGAAATCATCCGATCATGGCGCGAGGCAACCATAGATCCGCTGGTGGCGGTGGCAGCATGAGCGAAGCAAAAGGAGTGAAAGTGCTCAAGTTCGGCGGCACCTCCGTCGGCAGTGGAGAAGCCTTGCGGCGGGTCGCGGACATCGTACGGAGCACGGTACAAACACACCGGGTAGTGCTGGTGATATCGGCAGCTTCGGGCGTTACCGATTTGTTGGAAGCCCACCTGCAAGGAAGCTATTCGGGAAAACAGTTGGTAGAACACCTCTGGGTTCGGCAGCACGTTCTTGCTTCGGGCGTGCTCCCTTCTCCTGCCTTGCTCCTATACGAAGAGACGCTACGAGCTCGGTTGGCAGAAGTAGCCAAGCAAATCTATGGCTCGGAGCATGAGAGTTCAGCCAAGGACGATTGGCTTCGTGCACTTGGCGAAAGGCTTCACGCTCCTCTGGTGACACTGATGCTCCGGGAGGCGGGATTAAATACCCTTATGCAGGATGCAGCCGTCTTAATTCGAACGGACGATACCTTCAGCAACGCTCTGGTCGATATCGACGTGACAACGCAACAGGTACGCGACTGGCATGCCCGGCTTCCTGCCACAACCGTCCCGGTCGTAACCGGCTTTATCGGCGGAACAGCAGACGGGGTAACAACAACACTGGGACGTGGCGGAAGCGATTATGCCGCAGCCCTGCTGGCCGCCTCATTGCAAGCGACGGTGCTGGAACGCTGGACCGATGTCGATGGACTCTACACCCACGACCCGCGCACGAATGAACAGGCAGAGCATTTGCCTTGCATCAGACTCGAAGAAGCCTGGCAGTGGAATCGGGCGGGGCGCCTAGGTATGCACCGGAAAATGCTGGACCCGCTGGTACGCGCTGCGGTGCCTGTCCACATTCGTTGCACGACGCAACCCGACGAGCAGGGAACATGGCTGCTACCGTCATGCCTGGATGAAAACGTGGCCGTGGCGTCATGACGGGGCGAACCAGAGGAACGGCAATGAGTTTTCATGGCTCATTACCCCAATTGGATTTGCGCATTTTGACCTATGCATACAATGTATCGTGTTGGCATCCTTGGAGCGACGGGAGCAGTAGGACAGAAGTTCATCGAATTTCTCGATGGGCACCCCTGGTTTGATATTACAGCGCTGGCAGCATCCGAGCGGTCAGCAGGGAAAACGTACCGTGAGGCAGTCAACTGGATCGGCTCCACGGCTATTCCTGAGCAGATCGCAGCAATGGAAGTTGTGGCCTGTGAGCCGGGCCTGGATTGCGACTTTGTATTTTCGGGGCTGACGGCAGATGTAGCAGGTGATATTGAACGTCAGTTTGCCGAGGCAGGCTATCCAGTTATCTCGAACGCGCGCAATTACCGGATGGAGCCGGATGTGCCGCTACTTATCCCCGAAGTCAACCCGGACCATATCGCACTCATTGACCAGCAGCAGTGGGGAAATGGTGGTTTTATTGTTACCAACCCCAACTG
>DATGCC010000684.1:0-2404 GCA_035312345.1 Rhodothermales bacterium | reverse complement strand
ACCCTGGAGGGGCTGCACGACCTGCCCGCCCTGCGCCACCTGGACGCCGGTTCGAACCGCATAGCCGCGGTGGATACCGAAGGACTGGCGGCTTTTCCCAGCCTGCGCAGGATCGGGCTTTTCGGCAATAACATTCGCGCTGTGCCGCCTGGTTTTGCCTATGATGTCCGCACAGCTACCCTCCGGCCCGAAGGTGGCGGCGTACCGGAACTCGACCTGCGGGGTAACCCAGTGGCCGAGCTTTTGGAGGCAGACGCTGTAGCACGGCACGATGCTACCGCCATCCATCACGTCGCCGAATTGCCGCGTGGCAGGGGGCGCTTTCAGGGTTCCACCCGCCGAGGACGCGAGCGCAGAGGGGCGTTCAGTTCCGGGCTGGATGTGAGAGGCACGGCCATCTGGTTCGAGGGAGCACAGTCCATCAGTTTCGATCTGCATCACGGCGTGGTGGTCACGGCAACAGCTTCCATCGAGAAAGGCCGTTTGCGTCTCTATCTCAAGGATTCTGGTGGTGGATATCGCTATGCCGAGGCCATTCCCGGCAAACCGTTACGCATCAGCGGCTCGCTCATCAGCCTGGGCAGAGGCTATTTCATCTACCTCGAATCTGTTGGCGGTCGCGTCGAGGGGCTTCGGTGGGCCGTCTCGAATTGAATCAATCCACTCACTTAACTCAGAGGATACCCATGACAACAATGATGACCTGTTTCGAGCCACGACGGTTGCTGGTGCTGGTGCTGATAGCCTGTTTTTGGCTCGGCTGCGGCAGTGATGAACCGGAGCCACCAACCGCTACGACGGATCAATCGGTAGCTCAGCCTGCTGATACGCCTGTCGAACCGGCCTCGAATGAAACCGAAACCTCCAATAGTGCCATGGAAACTACAACGCCTACACCCCTTGCATTGACACCTGCCGATGTGAATCCCGACGAGCCCATCCCTGTTGGTAACCTTCGCGATGCCTATTTCGCCTGGAAGGATCAGCCTGTGATCATCGGCGGCTACTTATGGGTATTTGGTGGTTCAAAACGAGGGAAGTTGAATCGTCGCATTACCCTCACCGATGCGCCAGACAGCGAAGTCGAATTGGCAGGCTGTGAATTTGAGAATGCCCCTGGCGACCGGGTTACGACTGATCAGCCGCTCGTCCTTAAAGGGATCTACACCCGCTTTTCGACGGCTACGGGCGATGGGCAGCCGCAGCTTCAAATTAAAGACTGCGAAGTGATATCCATTGGTGAGACTTTCGCGCAGGAAACGGAAGCCATGCCGGGGCAGACGCAGCCGATTCCGGTCCAGAAGCTCCACGAAGTCGCCACGGGTTGGCAGGGGAAGGAAGTGACCGTCGTGGGGTATTACCACAGCAGTGGGTACTCCAGCGCTACCGACAAAACCAAAATCAACCTGCGGTCCGATCGGAGTGGGAAAAATGCGGTGGGCTGCCAGATGCCTGGGGAAGGCGTGGTGCCTGAGAACCTCAAGGACAACCGCGAGAGCGTCATCATGCGTGGCACCGTCGGCGAGCCAGCATTTGACCAGGTTATCCTGGAAGACTGTAGGTTTCTCAATCGGTAGCAGATCATCAGTAGCAGGGAGAGGAGCAAGAGGGGCGGCAGCGTGAGAAAGCGTTGTCGCTTCTTTTTTTGCAGACGATGATAGAGATCGTCTGGAAAGGTCGCGTCAGGTGGTGAGCGTGCTTCTGCAAAGGATGAGGCACTCGGTTTTCCACAACAAAAGAAATAATACAATGCGACTTCTGACGAGCTTTTGCTGCCTGTTGGTAGCCTGCCTGCTACTGGTTCCTGTTGACGCCTACGGTCAATTCAACAAGATCAAAAAGAAAGCCCAAGAAGCCCAGCGAAAAGTTGAGCGCACCACCTCCAAAGCCGAACAGACTACCTCTACGGCTTCGGGAACAGCAGATCGGACCCAAGACGAAAATGCCCCGCTCCCGGCAGGTGCGGCCGTAGACATCTACGTTTCGCCCGAAGGCAGCAACAAAAATGATGGCTCGAAGGGCAGCCCGATGAAAAACATCGACAAGGCCCTGGAGAAAGCACCGGAGGGGGCTCGCATCCATGTGACCGAGGGCGTCTACACCGGCACTTTCGGTGTCGGCTACTGGGAGATTCATAAGCCCGTCGAACTCTATGGTGGCTACAGCACCGACTTCAGCACCCGCGATCCATTCACGCACCTGACCCTGCTGCAGCCGCCCGCCGATGCCTTCGACAAAAGTGCCTCGCGTCATGTTATGGAGGTCAAAAAGCCCATCAATGGCGTGGTGGTAGATGGTTTCATCTTCGAGGGGGGCGTCAAAACGCCGTACGATCCTGAGAAAGGCAAACCGGAAGGCGTGGAGACGGGCCGGATGAAGTGGGAGCCTAAGAACAAGAATCCGG
>DATGCC010000683.1:0-4033 GCA_035312345.1 Rhodothermales bacterium | reverse complement strand
GCCCGCAGATACTGCCCCCGTTTGCTCCGCGCGATGGCCCGGTGCAGATACGCCTCCGCCTCCAAAAAGGCTTGCCATGTTGACGCGGGCTCCTCCTCTAACACCTCCCGCAACGCATCGGAGCGTGCCAGAAACTCGTCGAAGTGCACCTCTTTGTCCAACGCGATGAGCTTCAGCAGCGATATGGTTTCCAGGTGAAAAGCTGCTGCTGCTTTTCCATCTGGCAAAGCCGCCAGCATGGTGAAGGTCGATTCGGCTTCGGCTAGCTTGAATCGGAAAATCGCCTCCCGCCCCGCATCCAATAGCATCCTGCTCCGCTCGCTCTGGATCAGCATGGGAGCCTCATCGCCGACTTCACCAGCAGAGAAAGGAGAATATACCAGCCTTGCTCCCAGTGTCAATCCTGCCAGCATCAATGCCAACAGACCTACCTGCTTATAGAGATCGTGCACCCTCATTTTGCCTGATTGCTAAAAAGGAACAGGCTAGATGTACATCCAGAGAGGAAAAAGAACAAAAAAAGAAGGGCAAGCTACCCGCATCGCGTCGCTACGACCTCCTACCGCTGCTGCCTTCCGGCCCTGACGGAGTTCAGAGGGAGCTGACCGTACGGGACTTACCCTTCTCTTGCCTCTCAACGAGAGCCTTTCGGGCATGTTCCACCCGCCCCGTTTGAAATTAGCGTGGATGTAGGCAGCCCTCTGATTGACCAGGCTTTATACCCGTCTTTCTGTATTGACGCTACGTGTTGAGCCTTTTGCGCTTCTTCTTGCGCGATAGGAGTGAACATAAAATAGGATCCCCTATTTCTTCGGTATTTCGCTCCTTCTAGCCGCTTGAAGCCATGACGTTCTTTCGATACGCCCTCCTCCTGTTTCTCACGTGGGTCGCTGCTGCCTCGGTTGGGGCCGCCCAGCCGATGGATACATTCAACTTTCAGGGCCGCCTCACCCAGGCCGATGGCACCGTCGTTACCGATGGCGCTTACACGGTGGATTTCGCCCTGTACACGGTTGCCACCGATGGCGCTCCTTTGTGGCAGGAAACCCAGGTGGTGAATACCCAGGACGGCCTTTTTACCGTCCAACTCGGCAGCAGCACACCCCTCGGTACGCTGACCTTCGACCAGCCCTACTACCTGAGCCTGACGGTAAACGGCCAAGCCATGATGCCGCGTACACTCCTGTCCGCTACGCCCTATGCCATGCGCGCCCAACGCCTTGCGCCCAGCGCCTTGCAAGCAGGAGCCAACGTGACGATCTCCGAAAACGGCGATGGTACGTTGCGTATCAGCAGCACGGGCGGCAGTGGGGGTAATGGTGGACTTACCAGCATCACCTCCGATGCCACGCTTGAGGGGGATGGAACAACAGGGAGTCCACTGGGACTCGCTGCCAATGCCATCCTATCAGGGACCAACATATCGGTTTCTCGCGATGGAGCCGGACGTTTCACGATCAACAGCACCGGCAATGGAGGCGGAGGCTTGTCAGCGGTGGCGAGCGATGCGACGCTCTCGGGGAATGGTACGGCCAGCACCCCCCTGGGCGTGGCTGATGGTGCCGTATCGGGCCTGAAAATCGCCGATGGAGCGCTGGTGCCTGGCTCCAATGTGACCATCACCCGGCAAGCCGGTGGCGCGTTGGAGATCGCCGCGACCGGTGGTGGAAGTGGGGGCCTGACGACAGTAGCCAGCAATGCCACCCTCTTTGGAGATGGTACAGCGGGCAATCCACTTTCTGTAAGCGTACCTCTGGCCTTGAGTGGAACGGCTCCTAGCACCATCGGCATTGTCAGTGGAACGCACAGCAGCGGCAACCTCGGGCAACTCGGTACCGATGCAGAAGGGGTCATCGGACAACACAACGCCGGTCACGTTGGCACCCTCGGCAGTGCTACCTTCGGTGCATCTGGAGAACACAGCAACGGAAACGCTGGCATCCTTGGCCACGCCGTCGTGGGCGTCATCGGCCAGCACAACAGTGGCAACTTCGGACAACTGGGCACAAGCGGCGAAGGCGTCATCGGCATTTATCTCGGCTCCAGTAACAGTGGCCGTCTCGGTACGAGCAACGAGGGAGTCCGAGGACAAAATGGAAACGGCAACTTCGGTCTTCTCGGTAGTGGCAATGAGGGGGCTGCTGGCATACATAATAATGGCAACCTTGGCATCCTCGGTGCCAGCACCGATGGCGTCTTTGGCCGCCACAACAATAGCAATGTAGGCGGCCTGGGCGGTACGAACAGCGGAGCCTATGGACAGTCTGCCAGTGGCAATCTAGGCCGCCTGGGCACAAGCAACGAGGGCGTCTACGGTGAGAATGCAGCCAGTGGCTACAATGGTTTGCTAGGTTATGCCAACTATGGCGCATATGGTGGAAACCCCAGCAGTACCAACGAAGGCTATCTCGGAACCGAGTTTTATGGAGGCTTTTTCCGTGGCGACGTTCATGTTACCGGTACGCTCTCTAAAGCGGGCGGCTCCTTCAAAATCGATCACCCGCTTGATCCAGCAAATAAGTACCTCTCGCATAGCTTCGTCGAAAGCCCGGACATGATGAACGTCTACAACGGCAATGTCACCACCGATGTCAATGGCACGGCTGTCGTCACGTTGCCGGACTACTTCGAGGCGTTGAATAGAGACTTTCGCTATCAGCTTACCGTCATCGGTGACCCCGGATCAGGATCGGGGCAACGGTTTGCCCAGGCCATCGTGGCGGAGAAGGTGCAGAACAATCGGTTTGTCATCCGCACGGATCAGCCCGGAGTGGAAGTCTCATGGCAGGTAACTGGCATTCGGCAGGATGCCTGGGCTAAGACCAACCCTATTCCCGTGGAAGAGATGAAGCCGTTGGAGGCGCGGGGCTATTACTTGCACCCCGAAGCTTTTGGCCTGTCACTGGAACGGCGCCACGACATAGTCAAGCGACCAGACGTGCAGAAACTGACTCTGGACCAATAGCGCAGGCCCGCTTCCGCTGCCTGCTTCACTCCTAGCCTGCTATCTGCCATGCGCACATTACTCCTGGTTCTTTTCCTGATGACTTTTCCTACTTCAGCACAGGCCCAGTACACTCTTCCTGCCTCCACGATGGGAGCAGGGACCACAAACGCCACCAGTGCCCAGTTTCAGGTGCAGGGCACGGTAGGCCAGCCTGTTGCGGGATGGAGCCAGGGCAGCAGTCAGATCGCCGCCCTCGGCTTCTGGTTTACCGCCCGGCCCACCACCGACAACCCGACGCCTATCGAAACAGATACGGGTACGGAGGTGCCTCAGCGCATCCTCCTTGATCAGAACTACCCTAACCCGTTCAACCCGACCACGACGATCCGCTACGGCGTCCCTGCTGCCGGGCCGGTGCGGCTGGCCGTCTATGACCTGCTGGGTCGCGAAGTAGCGGTATTGGTCAATGCTAAACAGGCCCCTGGCACCTACCGCGTCGTCCTTGACGCGGCGGGCTGGTCATCGGGCGTCTATCTCTACCGAATTGCCATCAACGGCGAGGTGCGCACCCGCCGTCTCACGCTACTCAAATAAGCGAATCATAGCGTCCGTGCTCCTGCTGCATCACCCCGTGAGCTTTCTTCGATCCTTTCTGCGCGATAAGGCTGAGGAGATCTCGCGATTGGTCCCCGGTCATCCATTTCGACGCCATCATTTCCAGACTATGCAACCTGCACTCGCTTCTGTTCCCATGCCTCCCCAAACGGCGCATGACCAGCCCTTGCTACCCATGCATGTGTCTTCCAGTAGTCCTGCTTATGCGTCCATCAAGCGCCTGCTGGCCTTGCTGCAAACCCTTGCCCACGAGTTCGACGACACGGAGTGGTTTGATGAAAGGCTGTTCCAGCAACGGGTAGACCCCCTCCTCCAAGAAGCTGAAGCCACGCTACAACAGATTCGCCACCTCGATCCTACCTATCCCTGGCGACCGCTACGCCGCACGCTTCATACCTATATGCGACGTCGGCTCCACGGCCTACCCTCTCCAGAGTAGCCCTCCAAGCGTCAGCTTTTGCCACGCCGAAC
>DATGCC010000682.1:0-13675 GCA_035312345.1 Rhodothermales bacterium | reverse complement strand
GCCATGAGCAGCGCAAAGAAGCAGACCAGGACCGCCTCAGCGAGAAACTGAAAGGCCAGTTGCCCCCGTTGCGCACCCACCGCCTTGCGAATTCCGACTTCCCTGGCCCGGTTTGCGGACCGCGCTGTCGCCAGGTTCATGAAGTTAATGCAGGCGATCAGCAGGATAAAGACGGCAATCGCGCCGAGCATCGAAAGCGTTGTGACGTTGCCTGTGGGGCCGAACTCGTTGCCCCGGTTGGAGTGCAGATAGATGCTGGTCAGGGGCTGGAGCCGCGCCACGACACGCAGGGCGGATTCCTGGCCCAGGTTGCGCTCTTCGAAGTCGGGAAATTTAGCTTCCAGGCCCGCGATGCTCTCGGGGCGATCCAGCAGGAGGTAGACGAAATAGTTGTACAACCCCCATCTGTCAACCTGGTCAGGTCGTGCTGCCGCGTGCTTGGCAAAAGGCAGGAGGAAGTTGAATTCGAAGTGCGATGCCTCGGGCACATCCTGCGCGACGCCGGTCACGATGTAGTCTTCTCGCTCGATGGTGAGCGTCTGGCCTATCGGATCACCCGTTCCGAAGAAACGGGCCGCCATCTGTTCGGTCAGCACGACGCTGTTGGGGTTGCGCAGCGCCGTCTGCGGATTCCCTTGCACGAGTGGAAACGAGAAGACCTCAAAGATTGTTGAGTCGGCATAGAGACCGCCGCGCTCGTAGGCGATGTGATCGTCACGGCGCACCAGGGTGTTGCGCATCGGGCGGAAGCGGACGGCTTGCTCTACTTCTGGGAACGCCGCCACCAGCGCCGGTCCCCACGGCGCGCCGATGGCTGGAAACGCAGAAACATTGCCCTGATAATGATAGTCAGGCACAAGCCGCCCGATGCGATCTGCGTTATCGTGGAAGCGGTCGTAGCTCAACTCGTGACGGATGAATAGCCCGAGCAGCAGGCAGCAAGAGAGGCCCACCGCGAGACCGCCGATGTTGATGACAGCGTAGGTCTTCTGCCGTCTGAGGTTGCGCAGCGCGACTTTCAGATAGTTCGGTAGCATGGGCGTAGGGGAGGCGGGTGCAAGGCCTGCAAGGTATCCGACGTGGCTTGCCAGAGCTAGGCCAAAAAACATGCCACTTGCTGCTGGCTCGCTGTTTATGTCTCAGACGGATCTCCTTTTGTTCGGATACGTACAGCAGTGCACGGCTCCGAACAATGTCTGTTGACCTCCACTTTTGACCCCCAGCAGTCGAACGTATGATCCCTGTTTCTCTTCGTCTTAAAAATTTTATGAGCTACGGGACGGCGGCCCCCGAGCTAGATTTCGAGCAGTTTCAGGTGGCCTGTCTCTCAGGAAATAACGGCCAGGGTAAGTCAGCGCTGCTGGAGGCGATTACGTGGTCGTTGTGGGGCGAAGCCCGTAAGTCGAGCGGGACGCAAAAGCCGGACGAAGAACTCCTGCGCATCGGTGAACGCGAAATGCAGGTCGATTTTGTCTTCGACATAGAAGGCGAGCGCTACCGCGTCGTGCGCTCCTACGCTAAGTCGGCCAGCGGCAAGACGAACAAGTCGCAACTCGAACTCCATCTGCTGGAAGCCGAGAAAGCCGATTACCGCCCGCTGACCGGCACGACGATGCGTGAGACGCAGGCGCACATCGACAACGTCATCGGGTTAGACTATGATACCTTCATCAACTCGGCCTTTTTGCTCCAGGGTCGCTCCGACGAGTTTACGAAGAAGCGCCCCAGCGAGCGCAAAGAGATCCTTGCCCGCATCCTCAACCTGAGCCGCTACGAGGCACTCTACGACCTTGCTGCCGGGCGCGAGCGTGACGCCCGCAAAGCCGTTGAGCAGACCGAGATGGACACAGAACGGCTGGAGGAAGCACTCAAGCCAGAGCCGGAGTGGAAAGCGCAGCACGGAGAGACCAGAGACGCCATCGATGCACAGCGAACGCATCTGCAAGCGTTGCGCACAGAGGAACGAAGCCTCGCAGAGCGGCTGTCTGCGCTCGACGCCCGTGCCCGCGAAGTAGCAGAACTCGACAAAACCATCCTGAACCTCAAGGAACGGCAAGAACGCTTTCAACGCGACGCTGAAGACTACCGCGAGCGCATCGCGAAAGCCGAGATTCTGATTGAGCGGCGCGAGTTCATCCAGCGCGACCACGAACGCTTCCTCGAACTAACAAAGGAGCGCGACGAACTCGATACCCGTAGCGAACTTTTTCGGGGACTTGAAAAGCAGCAGGAGCGCACCGAGGCGGAGATGCGCGAGCGTAAAAACGATCTGGAACGCAAGCTGGAGCGGATCGAATACGATATGCGCCAGATCAAGCAGCAGATCGCCGAGTGCGAAGCGCAACTGGCGGAAGCGCCGTCGGTGGAGCGACAGCTTCAGCAGGCCCTGGCGGCCCGCGCCGAAGCCGAGAAGGTGAGCACGCTTCAAGAAAAACGCCGGGCTCTGGACGAGCAAATCGCCGAGGTCGAGAAGCGGTTGTTGCAACAACGCGAAGCGCTCAGCGGCAAGCTCAAGGCGCTGGAAGACCATGTTCAGTCGGAGCAGCGCGCTTTGCCCGATGTGCCGAAGCTAGAGGCCCAGCAGGCAGCATTGCAGCGGAAAATGGACCAGCGGGAAGCGTTGCAAAACAAGCTCACAGAGACCGAAGAGCGGGGCAAATCCGTCGCGGAGGACTTGCACAAGCTGTCTACAGAACTGAAAGCCCGCCAGGAAAGCCTTGCTGAACAAAGCGAACAGCTTACGCGCCTGCAAGACAGCGACGAGGGGAATTGCCCGACCTGTGGCACCGAGTTGACCGAAGCTCATCGTCAGGAAGTCGCTGCAACGTTGCAGTCCTCGACCAGCCAATTGCAGCAAGCTATCCGCGACATTGAACGGAAGGTGTCGGAGCGCAAGACGCAACGCGAATCGCTGCTTGAGCAATACAAAACCACCAAGCAAAATCTTTCCGAACTGGATGGTATTCCGGAGCAGATCGCCCTTGTACGGGAGCAACTACGCCACGCCCAGGAACGCCGCGAGGGGCTGGCGAAGCAGGAAAAAGAAATCGCCACGTTGCGCCAGACCCTCAACGACAAGGCATACGGCGCAGAAGATCGCGCCCGGCACCAGGCTCTTCGGCAAGAGCGCGAGGCCCTGCCTTTTGATGCCGAAGCGTTTCAGCGCATTCAGAATGAAGCCGCACAGGTGACCCGTTTCGAAGAACGAAAACGAGCACTGGTCGAAACAGAGGGACGGCGGGAGCAACTGACAACATCGCTTCAAAGCAAAACCCGTGAAGCAACTGCACTGCGCGAGAAGCTGGACGATGGCTCCGAGTTTGCGCTCTTCCAGGACAAGCTGCGTCAGCTTGATCAGCAAATGAAAGACCTCGGCTTCGACCCCCAGCGCTTCCGCAAAGTCAAGCAACTGCTCGAAAAGCTCGGTGATGCGGGTGCTCGGATGACAGATCTGGTCAACGCGCAGCAAAACCATGCTGACTGGAAAGAGCGGCTGGTCGATGTGCTGGAACGAAACGAAAAGCTAGCTACAGAAACCGAGCAAAAGACCAGGCAGCGGGCTGAGGTGGAGGCCAAACTCGGCGGCAAGGAAGGACTCGAAAGCCAGCTTGCCGAACAGAAAAAGAAGTGTCACACGGCTGAGACCCAACTCTTCACGTTGCAGAAGCAGGAAGGTCAGTTGATCGAAAAGCTAGAAAAGGCCGCCCGCGACCGAGAGCAACTGAAAGAGGTGCGGAGCCAGCACAAAAAAGCCGTCAAAGAGCGCAACCTGTACCGTCAACTCAAAGTGGCGTTCAGCAAGCACGGCATCCCGTCGCTTATCATTGAGCAGACGTTGCCAGAGATCGAGGAGCGCACCAATGATCTGCTCGAACGCCTTACGGATGGACGCATGCACATCCGACTCGAAACGCTCAAAGACAAAAAAACCGGCGGCACGAAGGAAACGCTGGAAATCCGCATCACCGATGAGCAGGGCGTTTCCCGGCCCTACGAGACCTTTTCCGGCGGCGAAGCTTTCCGGGTCAACTTTGCCTTACGCATCGCGCTGGCTCAGTTGCTCGCTGAGCGGAGTGGCGTCCGCGTCCGCACGCTCGTCGTCGATGAAGGCTTTGGCACGCAGGATCAGCAGGGCGTCCAGAATCTGGTCGAAGCCATCCAGTTGATCCAGGACGACTTTGACAAAATCCTTGTCATCACGCACCTGCCCGAGATGAAAGAAGTTTTCCCCGTTCGCATCGAAGTCGAGAAGGATCCGGTGGATGGATCGCGTTTCGAGGTCATCGGTGTATAGGCTACCCAATCTGCATATCAAACTTCATCCAACGACAGCGATGCGGGGCTGGCGGCTGCGGCGCGTGAGCAGCAGACCCCCGATGATCAACGCCCCACCCAGCACTTGAATCCACGTGACGGTCTCCCCGAGGAGTAAATAGCTGCTGATGAGGGCGATGACCGGAACGAGGTTGCCATAGACGGCGGTCTGCGAAGGCCCCACGGCTCTGATTGCGGTGTTCCAGATGGCCACGGTGATGCCTGTGGAGAGGGCACCCGAGAACAAGATGGCAATCCAGATCCAGTAATTGACCTCGCTCCAGACAACCGTGTCCAACGCTGGAATGCCCAGTGCGATGAGGAATGGCAGTGCGAAGAGGAGGCCAAGGAAAGAGATGCTCACCGGTGTGGCATGGCGGGAGACGGGCTTACTGAAGGCGGTGTACGCACCCCAGAGCACGGCGGCCAGCATCATTAGCGCATTGCCCAGGAAGGCGTCATTGCTGAAGTCGATGGCTTTGCTGCTGCCCAGCACAATCACAATGGCACCGACCAGTGTCGTTAGCAATCCGAGCCATGCCCTGCGGGGCACTTTATCGAACCCAACAACATGTCCAATCAACGCTGTCCAGAGCGGGGAACTCGCCATGATGAGGGCCGCGCTTCCTGCTTTTGTGAGACTGACCCCGATGATGAAACAGAGTTGGTAGAACAGAAAGCCGAGCAAACCGAGCGCCAGGAGCCGTCCTCCAAACTGACGAACCGGTGCCCAGAATGGCTCGCCTGCCTTGCGTTGCTGCATCGCATACAACACGCCCAGTGTTACGGCAGAGATTGAGAGGCGAAACAGGTTCATCGCGTGGGGCGACATCAGCGCCAACACCGCTTTGATGACGGCAAAGTTGATGCCCCATACCAGCACAGAGCCGAGGAGTCCGAGGTCGTATTTGAGATCCGAAGAACGAGACATGGCGGCGAGCGAGAAAGGTTCGGCGCAATATAGATCCCATGCGTGGACATTCGTTGTGTCTCTGTTGTACCTTAGTGCATATTCCACAGCGATTCATATGAGAGGGCCCGATGCAGACGGACGGTATTAAAAAACTGTACTATTCCATCGGCGAAGTCAGCGAAGAGACGGGGCTGGATGCCCATGTGCTGCGCTACTGGCAGACCGAGTTTGAGCAACTGGAGCCACGCAAAAACCGTGCGGGGCGGCGGGTTTACACCGAGGAAGATATCGCCATAGTGCGCCGCATCCAGCATTTGCTGCGGGTCGAGAAATACACCATCGAAGGTGCCCGGCAGGCCCTTGAATTGGAGGAGAAGGAGGGCATTGCAGAAAGGCAGAATGAGTTGGTCGAATTACGCAGCTTTCTGGAGAAGCTGTTGGAGAAATTATAACGGCTTGTGTTCTGTGAACCTTCCTCTAAAGTCGAGCGCGGAGGCTTGCAATCGTAGTAGGGAGGCTGTATCATCTCGGCCCCTGTGGTGATGACAGGCCGTGAAACACCACTCAGCCTCGCGTCGTTCACAACCCATTCGGGACGTGGCGCAGTCCGGTAGCGCACTTGCATGGGGTGCAAGGGGTCGCAGGTTCAAATCCTGTCGTCCCGACCGAATGAGCGGCTCTTGCGGCAACGCGAGGGCCGTTTTTTTATGAACCGTTCGCATCCATGGTGTCTGAGTTTCCTGAACATATCGTGCTGCCCACGCCGCTTGATCTTACCTTCGAAGGGTTTGCTCCAGAGGCCTTTGCCATTCTGGAACGGCTGCGGCAGGAGCCTCACATTGATCAGTATCGCAAAGAAAAGGAGGGGGTCCGCACGTATCTTACCGATCCCTTCAAACACTACCGGGATGATCTGGTAGTCAACTGGGTGCTGCCCAATCACTTGCCGTTCGAGACAGAGCGCAACGTCTTCAGCCGCTTGCTAAAAAATGACTTTGGTGCAGGTGGCTGTCACCATCACCTGTGGATGGCGTTCTACCGGCCCGGTCTTCGTCGGCTTACCGATGTACAACTCTCTCACAGCATCAGGCCCGAGGGGTTTGAAGTGGGGCTGTTCGTCGGGGGCTATGCAAAGAAGCTGCTGCGGCAGGTGAAAGCACATATCGCGGCAGAACCAGATGCTTTTCTGTCCTTGTTGAACCCGTTATTGCAAGAATACTATCTGGCATACAGACAAGGTACCGGAGAGCGACGTGTCCGACAGGTTTTTATAGAGCCGCTAGATGCCATACCCGACGATGTGCAAAAAGCCGATGCCATCTGGTTACGTCGCCGATTCGTACGAGAGGATGTGCTACAATGGGAAGGGGAGCTGGTGGCGCATGCGCTGGCGGCTATCCAGCAACTCTGGCCCCTGTACTTGTTTTTCCTGAAAGGAGCGGGCGAGTGAAGGCTGATTCCAGTCTTCGGGATGCGTATACTGGTCTCACTATCAAGCGGTGCTTTTCCTATGCCAGAATCCCTGATTCAATACGAAACAAACGCACAAGTAGCGACGATCACGCTCAACCGGCCCGACAAGCGCAATGCGCTCAACGTGGGGCTGGTCTCGGCGGTGCAGGAGGCGCTACAAAAGGCTGCTGATGACGAGGCTGTGCGTGTCGTGGTCCTCACAGGGGCGGGCAAGGTATTCTCTGCCGGAGCCGATCTTGCCGCCCTCAAAGCGTTGCAGACGGCCGCGCCGATGGAGAACGTCGCCGACTCGGAGCACCTGGCACGGCTTTTTGAACAGATCTACCTGCATCCCAAGCCGATCATCGCCCGTGTCAACGGCCACGCTATAGCTGGCGGCAGTGGACTGGCCGCCGTGTGTGATTTCGCTATTGCGGCAGAGCACGCCAAACTTGGGTTTACGGAAGTGCGCATCGGCTTCGTTCCTGCCATTGTCATGGTTTTTGTACTGCGCAAGTTGGGTGAAGCGGCCGCCCGCGATCTGCTATTGCGGGGCGTACTGATCACGGCGCAGGAGGCTGCCGACATGGGTCTTATCACCCATGCTGTTTCTGCCGAGAAACTAGATGAGGCGGTGAATACACTGGCCCAGGAAATTGCCACCCAGACGAGCGCCTCGGCAGTGACGCTTACCAAAGGGATGATGGCACAGGTGCCGGGAATGGGGCTACAAGAAGCACTTACCTACGCCATCCAGATGAACGCCTTTGCCCGTGGCACGTCTGACTGTCAGGCAGGCATTGCTGCTTTTCTCAATAAGACCGATCCACCGTGGCGTGAGCGTGAATAGTAAGGCACAGCACCAACCTAGACCGTTTGGAACCGAGGAGTGGCCGAATCCAAAGCGCCCTGCGGCAGCGGCTTTGTGGCGCTGGCACGAGCATCTGGCAGCCGTAGATGGCACCAAAGGCAGCAGATCCTCTCACTTTTTTGAGGAAGAGGAAGAGAAAGCGAAGCGGGCACATCCGTTACGGTTACTTCCTGACGACGTATCCTCGGCAGCGTATGAGACTTGCAGGGCCTTCGATCTGCCGCTCGAAAAACTGGCTGCTCAGATACGAGCCGCTGCTCGGTTTACTGGTCCCATCCGTTTCAGGACCCGCGCCGAAGTGGATGGGTTTGTTGAGCACTGGGCTTGCTCCCATGCCCAGTTGCTGGGCGGGCTGGTCGAACTGACGGGCTCGTGGCAACGCCCGCTGGTGGATGAGATGGCACGGGCGTTCTTCTTGCTGGGGCGTCTTGTTTATTTGCCAGCAGATCTGGCCCACGACCGCTTGTACATCCCTTTGGACGAAATGGAACAGGCGGGGGTGGCAGTCGTGCAGTTACAAGCGGGCGAGGTCGATGAAACGGTGCGGCGGTTGCTGTGGAAGCAGGCCGTTCGCACCCGCGATGCCTTTGCGCATGGGCAGGCGCTGGCCTTCGAACTGTCGGGATGGCAACGGCGGGCGTTCAAGAAATGGTGGCTCGCCGGGCTGGAGGGTTTGAACGAGATCGAGAAGCGAGATTATGATCTCTGGGGGAAACCGTTTCAGCTTTCTGCGCTTCAACGGTTCCGGGTGCGGTTGCAGGCTCTGGTGGGCCGATCTACCTTCCGCCGCCGCTGATTTTGACTCTACCAATCTTTGTAGCACCTCATTCCTCAAAGCGATGACTACTTACCGTGATGCCGGTGTCGATATCGATGCAGGCGAAGAAACCGTAAGCCGTATCAAACCACTGGTGCGGCAGACCTTCATCCCCGGCGTCCTGGCCGACATTGGCGCATTCGGCAGCTTTTTTGAGCTGGATCTCACGAGCTACCGCCAGCCGGTGCTGGTTTCTTCAGTAGATGGTGTCGGGACCAAGTTGAAAGTTGCGTTCCGCATGCACCGGCACGACACCGTCGGGCAGGATCTCGTCAACCACTGCGTCAATGATATTGCCGTGTGCGGAGCCAGGCCCCTCTACTTTTTGGATTATTTCTCTACTGGCAGGCTTTTCCCGGAAGTGGCTGAGCAGGTTGTGCAGGGGTTCACGCAGGCGTGCAAAGAGAATGGATGTGCCCTCATTGGCGGCGAGACGGCCGAGATGCCCGATTTGTATAATGAAGGAGAGTATGACCTCGCAGGCACCATCGTGGGTATTGTCGAGAAGGACGACATCCTGGACGGGAGCCGTATTGAGGCAGGCGATGTGCTGATCGGGTTGCCATCGACGGGCCTGCACACCAATGGCTACTCGCTGGCGCGGAAAGTGCTAGTTCAGCATTTTCAGGTAGATGAAATCCCCGGCGCATTGGGAGGAGAGACGGTAGGAGAGGCTTTGTTGCGTGTCCATCGCTCCTATCTACACATTATCCAGAAGCTGCTGGCGCAGGACTTGGCGCATGCGTTTGTTCATGTCACCGGTGGCGGTATTCCGGGCAATACGGCTCGGGTCATCCCCGATGGTTTGGGATTTGAGGTGGATTATGAAGCCTGGGAGCGACCGGCGCTGTTCCGGATGATTCAGGAGGTAGGGAACGTTCCAGAGGAAGACATGCGCCGCACCTTCAACCTCGGCATCGGCTTAATTGCGGTCGTGCCATCGGAGCAGGTACACGAAGCGGTTGCTGCCCTTAAGAGCGCAGGCGAGCAACCGATTCACATGGGGCAGGTGTTAGCCTGAGCTATGACTCGCCAAAAGGGAGTGGGTATTGAAAGATGCCTTTCATTCCAGATCGTAATTCTTGTGTTTTTTGGGAAACAAGGGGGTTACCCATGATAGTTTACTAAGGCAGCACAGGTCCCTTCATCTCACTTTGTGCATATCCCATCATGCTCTCACTGCTTGTCATTTTGATACTCAGCTATCTGGCCGGTTCAATACCGGGTAGCGTTTGGGTTGGCAAGGTTTTGTATGGCATTGACCTTCGGGAACACGGAAGTGGCAATGCAGGGGCGACGAATGCTTTTCGCGTAATGGGCTGGAAAGCAGGCATTCTGGCCACCGTTGTAGACCTCGGTAAAGGCTTGCTGGCCGCCGGCGTTATTGCGACGATCCGACTGGACAACTTGCCTTCTGGCTTTGAGGTTTGGCACATCGAGACGATGGTGCGCTTGCTGGCGGGCGTGGCGGCTATCGTTGGGCATATGTTTCCCGTCTGGGCCCGGTTCAAAGGAGGGAAAGGGGTTAATACAGCAGCCGGGGTACTTTTTGCGCTTACGCCTATCACCATGTTTATCACGCTGGGCGTATTTGCCATCGTGCTCTTATCCTCGCGCTACGTCTCGCTCGCGTCCCTTTCCGCTGCCATCGCTTTCCCCTCGACCGTCGCCATTCGCAAATACATCTTTGGCATCGACGCGCTGGATCCCAGTTTGCTCATCATCAGTTGCGTCATGGCAGTGGGCATCATTTACATGCACCGGGCCAATATTCGACGGCTCCTTTCGGGAACAGAAAGCCGCATTCGAACCTTTCGCCCAGCACGAGGCATGCGTGGGCGCGGCGAACTATAGCGTTTGGGGGTAGGGATTGGAGAAAGAAACAAGGGGTATAGGATGGTCACCCTAAGTACTTTGTCCGTAGCTTTGCCCGTGTCCTCATTCCCGATTCCTGACCCCTTATTCAAAATCCCCAAAGAAAATAGTGGCTACCTCAATCGCTGTTTTTGGCGCAGGAAGCTGGGGCACGGCCCTCGCCATCAGTCTGGTTTCAGCCAGGCATGATGTGACGCTCTGGGCACGCCGGGCCGAAGCTGCCGAGGCGATGCAGCGCAACCGCCACAACCCGGTATATCTGCCTGAGGCCTCTCTACCCGAACAACTGAAGCTCACCTCTGACCTGGAAGCCGCCGCTCGCAACAAGGACCTCTGGTTGATTGCCACGCCTTCGCATGCCGTGCGTGAACTGGCCGAGCGGTTGTTGTCTTATTTGCACAGGGATCTGATCGTCGTTTCTGTAGCGAAAGGAATTGAAAACGACACCCTGTATACCACCTCACAGGTATTGGCTGAGGTTCTAGAACCACTGGATGCCGAGCGTATCGGTGTCCTTTATGGCCCGAGCCACGCCGAGGAGGTCGCAACGGGACGCCCCACCACGGTTGTCGCTGCCGCGCCATCCATTGAGGTTGCCGAGCAGATCCAATCTCTGTTTATGACGCCAGAACTGCGCGTCTATGTCAATGATGATGTGCTGGGGGTGGAAATCGGCGGTTCTGTCAAGAACGTCATGGCGATCGCGGCAGGCATGAGCGACGGCATCGGCTACGGCGACAATGCCAAGGCGGCCATCATTACACGGGGTATGGCCGAAATCCAGCGACTGGGTATTGCCATGGGGGCACAGGCGTCTACTTTCTCCGGCCTGACGGGGATTGGCGATCTGGTGGTGACCTGTACGAGTCAGCACAGCCGGAACCGGTATCTCGGCGAGCAAATAGGGCAGGGGAAGACGCTGGAAGAAGTGCAGCGTGACATGAAAATGGTAGCCGAAGGCGTAAAGACGACGGCGTCTGTCTACGCCCTGGCCCAAAAATATCACATCGAAATGCCGATTACCGAAGCCGTCTACGCCATTCTCTTTGAAGGGAAAAAACCCAAAGACGCGGTGCTCGAACTGATGACCCGTTCGGCCAAACAGGAAGACTGGCTGCCGGACCGGTTGCAGGGTTACGTCTCATAGCTTGGCAGAGTGGAGGTATGCCGCTCTGCCTGGATCGTATTCGTAGCCTGGCCCACCCCGTCTTTTCGCACATCATGACTTTCCGTGAACTCACTCAACTCGTCGCCCTTGGGGAAGGGCGTCACCTAGAATTTAAACACAGCGTCCCCGCGCCTGAACGTATCAGTAAAGAGGTGATCGCTTTTGCCAACACAGCGGGAGGGCGGCTACTCTTGGGGGTAACAGATGGTGGTAACATCATCGGTGTGCGTGATGCTGCCGAGGAGGAATATGCGCTTCGCAAGGCCCTGGACGCTCATTGCGAGCCTCGGGTTATGTTCAGCACCGAGCGCGTCGAGGTTACTAAAAAGCGTAGCGTCATACTCGTTTCGATTCCATCCAGTTCTGACAAACCGCATTATCTCATTGCAGGCCATACCCGTACGGCCTACGTTCGTGTAGATGAAATGAGCGTAGAAGCCAGCCCCGAAGCCATCCGGCTGATGCGTACCGCCCGGAACCCCGACGATGTGCTATTTGAGTTCGGGGAGAAAGAGCAGACCCTGATGCGCTACCTCGACTCCTATGGGCGTATCAGCGTTGAGCAGTTTGCCAATCTGGTCAATATCCCGTCTGCTCAGGCGTCAAATACGCTGGTCGTGCTCGCCCGTGCCAACGTTCTGCAACTCCACGCTGATCCGAAGGAGGATTACTTTACGCTGGCCTATAATCTCACCGAGCGTTCTTAGCAGCAGAGCAGTCTTTGCGTAAAGAATTGGCGCATATATAAAACACATACAAATCCTACTTTTGACTGACACACCGTTGTCACCGTTCTTTCGTATATTACAGTCCATTCAGCAGCAAGTTAACCGTTATTGCAATCTAACCATGTCTACGACATGTCGCTGATAGAAGTCATTCCTCTGCATGAAACAGCGCAGGAGCGGTACCTCAACTATGCGTTGTCCGTTATTACCAGCCGCGCTCTACCTGACATCCGCGACGGCCTCAAACCGGTCCAGCGGCGCATCCTCTATGCCATGTTCGCCAGCCTCCGGCTCTATCCGGACGGACGCTTTCGCAAGAGCGCGACCATCGTCGGCGACACGATGGGGAAGTACCACCCGCATGGCGACACGGCGATCTACGACGCGATGGTGCGGATGGCGCAGGATTTCTCGTTGCGCGATCCACTCGTAGATGGGCACGGCAACTTCGGCTCGCTCGATGGCGACAGACCTGCCGCGATGCGGTATACCGAGGCCAAGCTATTGCCACTGGCGATGGAGTTGCTCCAGGAAATCCGCCAGCAAACCGTCAACTTCCGCCCCAACTTCGACGGGACGCTCTTCGAGCCCGTGGTGTTGCCCGCCCGGTTTCCCAACCTGCTCGTCAACGGGGCAACGGGCATCGCCGTGGGCATGGCGACCAACATCCCGCCGCACAACCTGAGCGAAGTCATTGATGCCAGTGTGTATTTGATCGACGGCAGGCGGCGGCGCGATGCTGAGGCTGAGGGGGATTGGCCTTCGGTGCGTGTGCAGACGCTCGTCAACAAGTTTATGAAAGGACCCGATTTCCCGACGGGTGGGCGCGTGCTCAACACGGAAGAAGAACTGGTTGACATCTACACGAACGGCGAAGGGGCTATCGACCTGCGCGGCGAATACAAGATGGAGGGGAAGACACGCATTGTGCTCACCTCCATCCCGTACACCGTCACGAAGAGCGACCTCGTCGAGAAAATCGCGGAGCACATTGCCAAAGAAAACGTTCCGCAACTCTCGGACATCCGCGACGAATCGACGGACACGGTACGGGTGGTGCTGGAATTGAAGCGGGGCGCGAATGCCGAGACGGCCATGGCGTATCTGCTCAAGCATACGCACCTCCAAACGCGCTTCCACGTCAACCTGACGTGCCTCGTGCCTACCGACAATCCCGAGGTAGCCGCGCCGCAAAAGGTGGATTTGCCGACGGTGTTGCAGCACTTCCTGGATTTCCGCATGGAGGTGGTGGTGCGCCGGTTGCAGCACGAACTGGAGCAACTGGAGAAGCGGATCCACATCCTGAAGGGCTTCGAGAAAATTTTTGATGCGCTGGACGAAGCCATCAAGATCATCCGTTCCTCGAAGAACAAATCCGACGCGGCCCAGCGCCTCATGCACCGCTTCCGCCTCGACGACATCCAGGCCGAAGCCATCCTCGAAACGAAGCTCTATAAGCTATCGCAACTCGAAATCGAAGCCATCCGTCAGGAGTTGGCCGAGAAAGAGGCCCGCGCCGCCGAAATTCGTGCTCTGC
>DATGCC010000681.1:0-10912 GCA_035312345.1 Rhodothermales bacterium | reverse complement strand
GATACACGCCGCCATGCCCGTAAATGATACCGCCCGTCGGGAAGTCCGGCGCCGGCAGGTGCTCGATCAGGCCCTTCGTGTCTATCGTCGGATCGTCTATGTAGGCGATGGTGGCGTCAATGACTTCGCCGATGTTGTGCGGTGGGATCTTCGTTGCCATGCCCACCGCGATGCCGTCGCCGCCGTTGACGAGCAGGCCGGGGTAGGACGCGGGCATCACGGTCGGTTCTTCGAGCGAGCCGTCGAAGTTTTCCTGGAAATCGACGGTTTCCTTGTCGAGGTCGCGCATCATCTCCTCGGCAAGGCGGGTCATGCGTGCTTCGGTATACCGCATCGCTGCTGCCGAGTCGCCATCGACGGAGCCGAAGTTGCCCTGTCCGTCCACGAGGGGGTAGCGCAGCGAGAAGTCCTGCGCCATGCGGACCATCGTGTCGTACACCGCCGAGTCGCCATGCGGGTGGTACTTACCAAGCACCTCACCGACGATACGGGCGCTTTTCTTGTAAGAAGCACCCGCCGACAGGTTAAGCTCGTTCATGCCATAGAGCACGCGGCGGTGGACGGGCTTGAGACCGTCGCGCACATCGGGCAGGGCCCTGCTCACAATCACCGACATCGAATAGTCGATGTAGGAGGACTTCATCTCCTCCTCAATATTAATCGGAATAATGCGATCGTTCAGGGGTTCCATGCGGTCGTACTGAGGTATGTAAAAAGGGGTGCTAAGCGTCTGTTTTTAAAGATCCCGGAGCGGGCCGAGTTGATGCCTTTGTATGACCTTGTAAGCCCTTCCAGTATATCACTCAAAAATACGAAATCCGACGCCCAATTACCATGCACATACATAGCGTAAATGGGTCTCTATGACCTTTGCGGGTGGCTTTATATGGAGCTACGCCAGGACGTTGGACCAGGAAGGGAAAACTGGCCTGCCCAGAGCAACTTAATCCCCTGAAAAGGGTCCATAGAGGACAAAAAGCGACTATTAGAGGGTGTAGCGATCATCGAACGAGGGTAACATCAACTGATAGCGTTTGGACGGACCGTTTTCACGCTGCACATATTCATTTAAAACACATTGAAAATGCACGCCAAATCGTACCTCTGGAGTCTTTTTTTGCTGATTTGGGGGCTTGTCCCGGTCATGGTTCATGCCCAGTCTGGCGAGGATTTGCGGGCAGCGCAGATGCTAATAGGCCAGCAGAATTACACCGAAGCTATTCAGCGGCTCGAAGCGGTCAGTCCAGCAGACCGCACGCCAGAGGGCCATTACCTGCTTGGCAGAAGCTATCAGGCGCTCTTCCGGCACGACCGCGCTGTAGATGCGTTTCGGCAGGCGGATACCTCGCGGGTAGTGGTGCTGTCGGATTTGGGGGAGAGCCTGGATCGGCTCGGGATGAGTGCGGACGCGGAGGCGGCGTATCGCTCGGCGTACCAGAAGGATTCGCTGAATCAGCGGGTGGCGGTCAACTATGCGCGGCAGTTGTCCGAGCGCGGGCGGTGGCTTGAGGTGGAAGCGATCTATCGAAAACTTGTGGAGGCGGATCCGCAGAATGCTTTTCTGGAGACGCAACTGGGCACGGCTTACGTGCGCCTGGCGATGCCCGACTCTGCCATCGTCCACTACGAACTGGCCCATGCCCTCAACCCGCGTAGCGTGCGCACGGTGCTGGCGCTGACGAAGGTGTATTACGACATGGAGTTTTACCTGTCGGCAAAGCGCGTGGTGGATCGGGCGCTGGACCAGCGGCCCCGCAACCCCGACCTCTGGCGGCGGCGTGGCGAGATCGCGCTGAAAGAAGAGGAATATCGGCTGGCCGTCGAGGCGTTCGAGAACACCATCCAGTATGGTGATTCCACGGCGAAGGATCTCAGTAAGCTGGGCGTGAGCCGCTATCTGAGCAATGACCTCGAAGGGGCTGAAGAGGTGCTGATGCGGTCGTTCGAGCTAGACGATCAGGACGTGATGAATGCCTTCTACCTGGGCATGGCGAAGCAGCAGTTGCAAGCATTTGACGAGGCACTGACGTATCTCAACCACGCCGCCGACCTCATTGGCGAGGGCTTGCTGGCCGATGTGAAATCCCGCATCGGCAACACATACGATCAGATGAAGGCGTATCCAGAAGCCATCAAAGCCTACCGCCTGGCTATCAATCTTGACGGACGCACCGAAGCGCTGTTCCACCTCGCCGCCGTGTATGACGTGTATTATGCCGACAAAAAGATGGCGCAGGAGCAGTACGAGCGGTTCCTGAGCCAGGTCGAGGAGGGCCAGATGCCGCAGATGCAGAACTACGCCCGCCAGCGCATCCAGGAGATCAAGGAAGGGGAGTTCTTCAGAAACAGGCCAGCCCCGCCCCCGACGGAGTTAGACACCGTGGTCGTCGCGCCGGATACGACGGAAGGCGACGAGCGCTAAGTAGATAGGCTGTGCTGTTATTCGCTTCGCTTTCAGTTGCGCCTTCGGCGCGTCATTAGTCATTGGAAAGCACGGTGCGAATGACCAATGACGCGAGCAACGCGAGCCAATGACAGCGAAGCGAATGACCCGTTATCATTCTAGTGATTGCCGTGGGGATTATGGCGGCTGACGAGGCTGCCGTCTTTCCACTCGGACTGCATAAGCAGGTCGCCATCCGGGGCGTATTGTGCCCAGGTACCTGTGCGCTCGCCCATGGCATACAGCGTTTCCCAGCGTTTCTGCCCGTCGGTGTACCACCAGATAGCAGGGCCATCCAACTTGCCTTCTACATACGTTGCTGTGTACAGCAGAGCCCCATTGTGATCCCAGAGGGTGTCTTTGCCGTGGGGTTGCCCGGCCTTGAAGTGGTGTTCCTGACGCAGGACGCCGTTGTGGTCCCAGTGCCGCATTACGCCATCGACCTGCCCGTCTTTAAACCTCCGTTCTGAGTCTTTATTGCCGTTGGGATGCCAGCCCTCGGCCCGCACGCGCTGGCCTTCATCGTCGTAGACCATCAAGAATTCGCGCTGGCCCGACGGATAATACCAGACCCACTCGCCGACACGCTTGCCAGCTTCCATGCGGCCCTCCATGCGATCCGGCTCGGCGACAAGGCCGGTATAGGGCGTTTCGCTGTCTTTATCATACCACAGCCCTTCCCGTTGCTCCAGGTCAGCCTGCGCTACCTGCGCCTGGACGCCAGCGGCAAGCACCAGCGAAAAGGTCAAGCAAAGGGACAGGGTGTATAAGACTTTTCGTAAGGTCGTCATCGTCTTCTCGTTCAATGTTGAAAGCCAGAAATAGAGGCCGTGTGGAAGGTGGTGGTTAGAAGTAGCTCATAGCGGTCAACTATCAGCTTTCAATAAACGTGCTGACGGCTGATAGCTGATAGCGACAGCTAAAAAGACTGCTGTTTCGCTCGCTCAATGAGACCGGCCCACTGCTCCAACTCCAGCGGATCCCAGATTTTGTTCAGGTCGGCGCTGGCTTGATCGTCGGGGATATCCAGCATCAGGGTGCGGTAGAGGTAGACGAACGCGGAGACGCGCATGTTGGCGAAGCAATGCACGTAGACTTTGTGGTCCTTGTTGGCCTCCATCACGTCGAAGAACATCTGGAGGTCGCGTAGGCTTGGCTCTTGCCAGGAGACTGGAATCTGGACATAGCTCAGACCCTGTTGCGTGACCAGGAAACCTTCGAGGGCATTGGCTCCATCGCTGGCCGGAGCGAGGTTGACGACGACCTCAAACCCTGCCTCTTTGAGCGAGGCGATCTGGTCATAGGCGATCTGGCCAGAGGTCGAGAGGTCGTCCGAGATTTTGAGGTAGTTGTAGACCGTTGCAAGGTCTTCCTCTGCAGATTGTGCAGATGCTGGCAATGTTCCCAGGGTGACGACCAGTCCAATGAGGAAGAAGAAACGTAGAGGTTTTGGCATGATTTCGCTCATGTTGGTGAAGAGGGTTGCAGGGGTACACCCCCATGGATTAGGGAGAATTGGAGCCAAATGTCAGACGGGTTTGATGAGAACCGTCCGCATCCATCACATAGACTTCCATCTGGTCGTCTCTATTGGACATAAAGGCAATCTTAGAACCATCGGGCGACCAGACCGGTGCCATGTCCATGGCTTCTGTGTCTGTAAGTTGCACCGGGGATGATCCATCGGCTTGCATGATATAGATATTATTTTCAATGCAGAACACCACCTGGTTATCGACAGGAGACCAGTCGGGACTCCAGGCGTTGCTAGGCCCTTCGGTGAGTGGTTGGATGTTTGTTCCATTCGATGACATGACGTAGAGTTGGTAGGTACCGCTTCGGCTGGACTGAAAAATGATGCGTGCTCCGTCAGAGGACCAGGCCGGTCCAAGATCCCGAGCAGGATCGTTGGTCAGCCGGGTTACTGCGGTGCCATCAGCATTGATCTTATAGATTTCCTGGTTGTCGTCCTGGCGGGATTCAAAGACGAGCTGTGTGCCATCGGGCGACCAGCGAGGGTGCCAGTCGCTGCCAGGGGCATGGGTGAGTCGAATCTCATGCGACCCATCTGCATCCATCACATAGATGTCTGCGTTGCCCTCTCGTTTCGATGCAAAGGCGAGCCTCGTGCCGTCTGGCGACAATACTGGATAATGATCATCGTATGTACTTTGGGTAAGCTGCTGCACGTTCGTACCGTCTGTATCCATGACGTACAGGTCGAAATTACCCGCTCGGTTCGAGTAGAAGTAGATGTGGTTTCCATCCGGCGACCACGTCGGGTTGCTGTTCTCATAGGGTGCTTTTTGGGCGCAGGCACCTGGGGCGATTGTCAGCACACAGAGGGAAAGCCCTACCAAGTTTATGGCGATGAGCTTATGTGAAGTCGGTACACGGTTCATATGCTTCGCAGGAATAATCTTTGGAAGGGGAGGGGTTAAGGAAGAATGTGGCGGAGATTTTTCCCGGTGCTGCTTACTCCATACAAGTGCGGCATAGATTGGCCGTCGCGGATAGAAACAAACACAATCTCGTCGTTCGTGGGAGACCATGCCGGATAAAAATCCCAATCGCTATTTTCGGTGATCCGCCGCGCATCCGAACCATCGGTGCGAATGGTATATAGCTCCCAGTTTGGGAGGCCGTGTGCCCCTGTGAGATAAACCAGACGAGTGCCATCTGGCGACCACGATGGCAGAGAGTCACGAGCATCATTCTGAGTAACGCGGGTCAATCCCGACCCGTCGAGGTTTACAAAATAAATCTCACGTTGTCCATCCCGCTCTGAAGCAAAGGCCAGCCATAGGCCATCGGGCGACCATGCAGGATCCCGCGCATCCTGCATGACCAAGCGCTGATTTGATCCGTCGGCATGCATCACATAGAGGTCGCGTTGCTCGCCAGCAAGAACCGAATAGGCGATCTGAGCGCCATCAGGGGACCAAACGGGGCGTGTGGGATCGCTGTCCCGGGTTGATGTTTCTGCGAGAGGCGTGGGGTTCGACCCGTCAGCATGCATTACCCAGACTGCCCATGTGCCGCCACGGTTTGAGTTGAAGAGTACCTGGCTGCCATCAGGTGATAGTGATCCGTAATGATCGGCTGCTTCATGTTTGGTGAGGGCAACTATGTTTGATCCGTCGGCTTCGGCCTTGTAGAGGTCGGTCAATGGGTAGGCACCACCCGTAAAGAGGATGTGCTGTCCATCGAACGACCAGAATGGTTCCGAAGCACGCTCTGGGATTGGTTCCGCAGGCGTGGAGGGTAGAGGTTGTGCCTGGCAAGTGGTGCACTGGAACAAGGCCAAGGCGACTACCAGCAAAAGTGGATAAGTAGCGTGACGTGTAGGTACTGTCATAAATGCAAGGAATAGGCTAATGGTGAAACACCCTCACAGATTATCTCCATCGGACATTTGGCTGGAAGAAACGTGTATGATGATTTTATACAGTGACCTCGCGCCTGGGACCGGCTGGACATCGAGGCTCCCGTACCAGAGCTGCTCATCACGCCCGGTAAACGTCCAGTCATCGTCAGGATGTGAAGACGAAGTCGTATCACGCTGCCACTGGTCTTCTTCAGCCAAGCCGGTGGCAAGTTGCTTTGTTAAGGCCTCCGCCGAAAGATCGCTTTCGACCTGCCAGGTCTGTACCCAGTGGGTTCTATTGCCTTCGTATTCTTCCAGAGTGCCATCAGGCCAGACTACTTTATAGATGCTGGAGGGCAGGTTCATATCCGCGAACTGGGGCCGCGAGTAATCCGTTTCTGGCTGCCAATCGTATTCCATGTTCAGCGCGATGGCGTTTGCCCAGGCCGATCCGTGGAGCTTGGCCTGAACATGAAGCGCGGCGTCGATCCCCGACGAAAGCCCGGCAGACGTGATCACGTTTCCGTTGTCGACAAAGCGCTGGTCGTCAACGACCGTGATGGCTGGAAACTGCTCCGCCAGGTCACCCAGCAGATTATAGAAGGTGGTGGCTTGCAGCCCATCCAGCAGGCCTGCTTCTGCCAGCAGAAAGGCTCCATTGCAGACAGATAAGGTATAATCCGCTGTGCTGGATTGCGCCTGAATCCATTCCAAAAAGTCGGTATCCTTTTTCTGATCTCCGATGGTTCCGCCAGGAACGACGAGTACATCAGGGGCCGGTGCATTGGCAAAGGTATAGGCGGGTACAACGGTCATGCCCATAGTTGTTGTAATAGGGTCCAGCTTTGCGGCGACGGTGTACACATCGTTGCGGCTATATTGACCAAAGACTTCATAGGGGCCGGTGAAATCGATGATTTGCACCCCATCGAAAAGGACGATGGCGACGTTAGGCTTATCGGGATCATCCTTTTGGTTGGTGCTCTGTGCGTCTGTTGAACCAGGGAATAGACTTGCTGTGAGCAGCAAAAAGGTGAGAAAAGCGATGTGCTTCATTTTATGTGTAGAATGTCAGGTTGTAGGTAAACCATTCCGTAGAATTGATGCCATGACGGTAACGAAACGGTCGAGTTCGGGGAGTGTGGTGTAGAGGCTGGGCGAGATGCGGATGCCTTCGACCGCCGGATGCCGGATCGGGCGGACACGGATGCGGTGCTGGTCCCACAGATAATTGCGTAGGTCCAGCGGGTCGAGACCGTCCACCTGTATCGTTGCCAGGGAGCAGGCGGCGGGGCGGTGCGTGAGTAGCCGAACGCGGTCATGGGTGAGCAGTTGGTCGAGCCAGTAGTCGCGGAGGTAGCGTAGCCGTGCCGCTTTGCGTTCCGCGCCGATGCTCTGGTGAAAAGTCAGCGCTTCGCCGAGGGCCAGAAACGGCGCAGGCGGATGGGTTCCGATATCTTCGAATTTGCGAATGTCGCCTTGCCCTTCCGTCTCGGCAGGCATTAGTGGCCAGAGGTCGGCAATGCGGTCTTTGCGGACGAACAGCAGGCCCGTGCCCTGCGGCCCCATCATCCATTTATGCAGGCTCGTGGCATAGAAATCACAGCCCAGGTCGGCAGCCGTGCAGGGGACATGCCCGAACGTCTGCGCCCCGTCGACCAGCACAGGAAGGCCATGTCGGTGTGCCATTGCTGTGATCTTTGAAACAGGCAGGATTTGGCCTGTCAGGTCGATCATGTGGCAGCACATCAGCAACCGTGTTCGGGGCGTGATAGCGGCTTCAAGGTCGGCGACGAAAGCGTCCGGGTCGTCGAGTGGAACGGGCAGGGAGATCTTGTTGACGATGATGCCGTCGCGCTCGGCCCGTTGCGCCCAGGTAGCGAGCATACGTGGGTAGTCTTGCTCGGTCGTCAACACTTCGTCGCCGCGTTGCAGGTTGAAGCCAAGTTGGCAGATTTCCATGCCCTCGGAGGTGTTGCGCGTCAGCGCGATTTCTTTGGCCTCGCATCCGAAGCAGTCTGCCAGACCCTGCCGGATCCATTCAAGCTGAGGTCGGATCTGACCTTCGTAGGCGTAGAACGGCCGCCGGTTGGCTTCCAAATGGTGCGCCCGCTCGGCGTCTTGCACGCAGGTCGGTGCGGGACAGACGCCGCCGTTGTTTAGATGGATCAGGCTACGGTCTACCGAAAAGGCTTGCTGCACAGGGTACCAGTACGCCTCGTCACGGGCCAGCGCTTCCGGGGAGCCGTTGACAGAAGCCAAGTGCTCACGAAGGGATAAGCGATGCGAAGCAGCGCGGAGGGAAGAGGGCAGGCCCAGCAAAGCCGTGGCGACGGCAGCAGTACCCAGAAAGCGGCGTCGAGAGAGCATCGGTTGGCAGGTGGTTGTGTTCGATGTACCTGCAACTTACGGGTGTAACGTGCTTATTCTACGGCTTCTGGGACGACCTGTGCTTCGCTGTGATGAATCCCATTTAGCTGTGACGAACGCCGAAGCGGAAGGGTCAAATCGACGATCAGGCCCTGCGGGGCGGCGTCTTTCAGGTCGAGGGCATAGGCGTCGTCGTAGAGACGAGACAGGCGGTCGTGCAAATTCGAAAGACCCACCCCGACGCTCATGGCTTCGTCGCTTAGATTCATCCCTGGCCCATCATCAGCGACGTACAGGTGGAGACGTCCGTTTTCCGATTGAGCGCCTACGCGGATGGTGCCGGTGTTGCCGTGCGGGACGATACCGTGCTTGATGGCGTTTTCGACCAGGGGCTGAAAAACAAAGCTGGGCACCAGCACATGGTCCAGGCCCTTTTCGATGTCGAAATGCACCTGCAACTGGTCGCCGAAGCGGAGTTGTTCGATGGCGAGGTATTCTTCCAGAAAGTCGATTTCTTCGCGGAGAGGGATTTCATGGACATCCGAGCGGTCGAGCGTGCGGCGTAGCAACTGGCTGAGGCGGGTGATCATGCGGTCTGCTTTTGCCACATCCCGGTACATCAGCGTCGAGATGCCGTGCAGGGTGTTGAAGAGAAAGTGCGGATGCAGTTGCATTTTGAGCGCATCCAGCCGGGCATTCGCCAGTTCCGATTCCAACTGAGCTGCGCGCAACGCTCGTCGTTGGGCATCCTGGTAGATGCGTAGCGCGTGGGCCGTCCCGACGATGCACCAGTAGATGAAGATGTTCAGATAAAAGCTCGTAATGGTGTGAAATGCGAGTGCATCGGCAAAGTCCGGGTGGACCATGTCAAACATGGGCGTATACATCCAGGCGATCTGATACGCGACATCGAGCACAAAAAAGAGCGCGCACCCGGCCAACAGCATGAGCAAGGGTTGCTTCCAGTGGGTGCGAGACAGCCTAAACCGCCAGGCCCATTCAAAGACCAGAGGTGTGATCAATACCCATCCCAACCACCAGAAGACCGTCCAGCGAGCCAGCCGCCAGAGCGTGACATCCTCGCCGCGGCGCACGATGACCTCCATGTAGTTCTGCGCCGATGTGCCCAACACAATCAGGCTCCCGATCAGCAACGCAACGATGCCGACCCGCAACATGCGTCGCAAAGTGGAGTCGCCAGCGGCTGGGTCTATTTTGAAAAGATGAGCCATGCAAAGTGGGGAGATGGAGTAAAGCAAGCGTTAGCCCAAACCAATCCAAGATACGCGGTTTCGCTGTTGTCTGCCTGATTTCAGGGATGAATGCCCCCATGATGGGGCGAATGGCTGCAAACCTTCTGTGCGAAATCCCTGGTAATCAGGTGAATTGGTCTAGCACTTGCCGGTAGCCCCGGCTCAGGGTAAGCCTGGTACCGTCTTGCAGCCGCACTTCATATTCGCCGTTCATCATGGCCTTTAAATCCTTCACACGGTCCAGGTTCACGATGGTCGAGCGGTGGATGCGCAGGAAGCGGTTGGAGTCGAGGCGGTCTTCCAACGAGGTCATCGTTTGGCGCAAGAGGTGCGTTTGTGAGCCGACGTGCAGTTTCACGTAATTCCCGGCGGCCTCAATCCAATCGATGTCTTCAGTGCGGATGAACTGGATACGCTGGTGGGTTTTAATCATCAGCCGCTGGATCGGTTCTGGAGCCGGTTCCAGATCGTCGAGCAACTGCTGCACACGGGCGTCGAGGTCGGTGCGGTTTTGCTTCTGGATGAGAGCCAGCACGCGGTCCAGCGCCTCATGGAAACGCTCCGGCTCGAACGGTTTCAGGAGATAGTCGAGTGCGTGAACCTCGAAGGCTTGCAGGGCATAGGCGTCATACGCCGTCACGAAAACAACCGGCGGCATCTGCTCAACGCCCACAGCGCGGATCACCTCGAACCCGCTCCGGTGCGGCATCTGGATGTCGAGGAAGGCAAGGTCGAAGTCGGTGCTTTGGAGCAGACCGACAGCCTCATCGCCGTCTTTAGCTTCACCTGCTACCTGCACATCCTTGCGGGAAGCCAGCAACGTGCGGATGCGTTCGCGGCCCAGCGGTTCATCATCGACGATCAGAGTTTGAAGAGGAGACATGGGAGAAGTGAGTAAGCAACAGACGCCAATACTAAGGCTCTACGATGAATAGGTGCGCAGGATACAATCAAAGGCTGGTGGAAACAAAGTAATAAAACAGAGGGACATCAGGCCGCCGAAGCCCGATGTCCCTCTGAATGCATGTGTTAGGTCGGATAGCTTCTTGGTTATTTGACCAGCATCATACGTCCTGTGCGGACAGAGGTCTGGGCTTCCATGTCGGCGACCACCCGGTAGAGGTACATCCCCGAAGGCAGGCTCGCGGCGTCGATGTCGAGCGCATGGTTGGTTCCGCTGGCATAATCCTGCTCTGGTACCGTCATCACCACACGGCCCAGCACATCAATAATGTCAACATGGACGGTGGCCGCCTCGCGCAGGTCAAAGCGAATCGTCGTTGTCGGATTGAACGGGTTGGGATAGTTGCCTTGCAGCGCGAAAGCGTCGGGCACATCGGTCTCCGCTTCGCTGGCGGTGACGGTGTCGCCGAGGCGTTCTCCGTTGGTGCGGTAGAGATCCAGCATGAGCGAGGCATCGGCATTGGGGCCAGACAGCACGCCGACGAAGGCTTCGCCGGGCCTGCCATTGAGGGGGAA
>DATGCC010000680.1:0-10607 GCA_035312345.1 Rhodothermales bacterium | reverse complement strand
CTTTCTCGACGTTGAGGATTTTGCCACGCAACGGAAGGATAGCCTGGAAATGGCGATCACGGGCCTGCTTCGCCGAGCCGCCTGCCGAGTCCCCCTCTACGAGATAGACTTCGCATTCCTCCGGATTCCGCGACGAGCAATCGGCCAGCTTGCCGGGAAGGCCACCGCCGCCAAAGGCGTTTTTGCGCTGAACGAGTTCGCGGGCCTTGCGGGCCGCTGCCCGCGCCTGCGCCGCCAGCACCACCTTGTCGATGACGCGCTTGGCTTCTTTCGGATGATCTTCGAGCCAGATGCCGAGTTTCTCATTGACCGTAGACTCGACAATGCCTTGTACCTCGCTGTTGCCCAGCTTGGTCTTCGTCTGCCCCTCGAACTGCGGCTCGGCGACCTTGATGGACAGCACCGCCGTCAAGCCTTCGCGAAAGTCGTCGCCGGAGACATCCCCTTTGAAGTTTTTAAAGAGGTTGTTGCGGTCAGCGTAAACCTTGAGCGTGCGCGTGAGGGCGCGTCGGAAGCCGGAAATGTGCGTCCCGCCCTCATGCGTGTTGATGTTGTTGACGAACGAGAGCACGTTCTCGGTGTAGCTCGCGTTATAGCGCATTGCCAATTCGACGGGCACTTCGCCCTCTTCATCGGCGATGTAGATTACGTCTTCATGAATCGGCGTGCGCGCCTCGTCGAGGTATTCGACGAACTCGATGATACCCCCCTCGAAGTGATACTCCTCGCGGCGCAGGTCCTCGTCCTCCTCCCGCTTGTCTTCAATGCTGATGAAGACATCGCGGTTGAGGTAGGCCATCTCGCGCAGGCGTTCGGCCAGCGTGTCGAAGCGGAATTCTGTGACGGAGAAGATGCCACCATCGGGCCAGAAATGCACCCGTGTGCCCGTGCCCTCCTCTTCCAGCAGCGGACGCACCTGTTGCAGCGGCGTCGTCGGCTTGCCATACGCATATTCCTGCTTCCACAGAAACCCGTCGCGGCGCACTTCCACAATCATCTCCACCGCCAGTGCATTAACACACGAGACACCGACGCCGTGCAGGCCGCCGGAGACTTTGTAGGTATCCTTATCGAATTTGCCACCAGCGTGCAGCGTGGTCATCACCACTTCCAAAGCCGGGCGGTTCTGCGTAGGGTGCATGTCAACCGGAATGCCGCGTCCATTGTCTTGCACGCTTACCGATCCATCTTCATGGATGATGGTTTCGATCTGGTCGCAATAGCCCGCCAGCGCCTCATCAATCGAGTTATCGACGACTTCGTAGACGAGGTGGTGCAACCCACGAATGCCGACATCGCCGATGTACATGGCGGGCCGTTTCCGCACGGCTTCCAGCCCTTCCAGCACCTGGATGTTCGACGCGCCGTATCCGTTTGTGCGCTGCTCTTGCTTGTCGCTCATAGAAATTCCTTTAATTGCTGCTTTTCTGCTTGAAAATAAAGGTTTTGCAAATCCAATGTAGAACGTCTGAGTCAGGTCGATGTTCTCCCGAAAAGAGACGTCCAACAGGGCCTCCTGGCCCGAAAATACGGATTTAACCGGTAGGAAATGACAGGAATTGATGAAAGCCGGGGAGGAGCAGGTGACCAGGGGAAAAATGGAGGATCGAATGACGAACAGCTTTGAATCTGACGAACCTGCCAACCTGATAAACCAGAAATCAGTAACCCTGAAGCACTCGGTGCAGATCACCTGCAAAAACCAGCGCCTGATGCACGAAGAATCCAAGATCTTCCAAGAACATATCGGACTCACTCTCCAACAAAAGGTGACTGTCGCTGTGCAGCACGCGGGCGGTTTCGGCAAGGTCTTCGGAAATGGCGGGATACAGGCTTAAGAGGCGCTGATGGATGACGTGTAGCAATTGCTCGATCTGGCGTAGCAGCATCAACTCGTTGTAGCGGCGCACCAGCCCGGCAATGGCCTCCTCTTCGCCGCGCTCACTCTGGATGCGGCTGGCCTGGAGTTGCATCAGCGCCGCCTGCAAGGTGCCTGCCGCCTCGCGTAGAAACGACCGGACGAACGGCGTCTCTTCCTGCATGGACGGATCACGCCCGGCGCGGCGCTCACGGGCCTGGTGCCACACGTCCGCCGCCGTCGAAAGCGTGGAGAACAGCACCATGGCCTGCCATACAGCCGCTTCAGCGCGGTCGTTATCGGAAAAAGTCGGTTCCATCCTTACAGGGGTTGATGAGCAAAAAGGCTTCTTCCGCCCACAGCAGAAAAAGCCTCGCATTTGACTGAATAGTTAACCGTTTTGAACGGCTCAAGTTCAACGCCCTTGGGAGGACACTTAGCATATCGTTTTGAGTACATCCAGGCTGATGTTGGCCCCACACAGGATCACCACGACCTTTTTGCCCGCCAACCGATCCGCCATCTGCCGCAACCCCGCCAATGCCACGGCTGCCGATCCTTCGATCATCATGTGATGCGTCTGCATGAAAGCACGCAGGTTTTCGACGATGGCTTCTTCGGACACCGTCACATAGTCATCCACCAGATCCCGGCACAGGTCGAACGTAATCGTGCTCGACTCCACACCACCCGCCGTGCCATCCGAAAGCGTGGGCAGCGACTCCAGTTCCAAAATCTGCCCCGCCCGCACCGACTCGATCATCACCGCCGAATTTTCCGGTGAACAGCCGATGATCCGCACCTCCGACCTCACCGACTTGAGATAGCCTGCCACGCCGGAGATCAAGCCGCCACCGCCCAGGGCCACCACTACCGCATCAATGTTGTCTAGTTGCCGTGCCAGTTCGACGCCCAGAGTGCCCTGCCCGGCGACAACCTCCGGGTCGTTATAGGGCGAGATGTAAACCAGACTATGCTCCTCCGCGTAGTGGCGGGCGAAGACTTCGGTGTCGGCGCAGTCCGGCCCGTGCGTCTGCACCTCGGCTCCGAGCCGCCGGACCGCCTCAACTTTGCCGGGCGAGGCATTCTCAGGTACGAACACCAGCCCACGTGCGCCGACCTGATTGCAGGCAAACGCCACCGCCGCGCCGTGATTGCCGGTAGAGGCTGCGACCACACCCCGCGCCTGCTGCTCCGGCGGCATCGACAGAATCTTGTTGAGCGCGCCCCGTACCTTGAATGAGCCCGTGTGTTGTAGATTCTCCAGCTTCAGGTACACCTCGGCCCCAAACGCCTCACTGAAACAGGGCGATGCTTCGAGATACGTCTCGCGGATGTAGGGCCGAATGCGCTCCTCGGCATGGCGTACCGCTTCGGCAACGTCTTTGCTTTCCATGCCACAACCTGATTCAAGTGTTTAACAGCGTGTGGGGTATACTCAGCTTCGTACGAAATCAAAGGCTACGTGGGCAGGTTCGTCCATTCCATCTCCGTCGAAATCAAACGTCCCCGCCGCACCTACGCTGTGAATCGATAAACCAGGCTCGGCATAGGTGATTCCAAAGAAGGTAAAGTCGTCTGGCTCATCGTCAAAACTCACGACCAGCAGATCTTCGTCAAAACCAAGTCTTCCTGTGCTGGTCTCGGGTGCTTCTTCCTCCCGTGTAATCGTTAAGGTGAATCGGCCATTGGTCTGGATCTGAAGTGTGACCGTTCCTCCCTCGGCCACGACATCCACCTCCTGAACCGGACCCGTGCCACTTTGGCTAAAGAATGCCCTGGCAGCGGTCCAATGGCCCGCAATATCAGCGACGGAATAATTAGTGCCAACCAGCGAGAAGTCATCGTCCTCATTCCCAATACTGCAAGCGCAAAGCGTAGCAGCTAGCACCACAGGAAGGACCATAGAAAACCGTGTGATCATGGGACCCCCTCTTAAGGCTGGGCGCATGGTAGAGACAAAAGCGTATTCGGTGGAGAATGTTCAGGTTCCAAGACTTGCCATAATACCATACGGGATCAGGCTTCCAGATTCCTCTACTCGTTTTCTCGATTATTCGCATGATCGCGTCAGCAGATGCCCTATCTTGCGCTTGCCTGGTTTTTCATTCAGCCTTCTGTGTCCATGAAGATTTGCTTTGCCACCACCGAATGCGTCCCGTTTGCCAAAACCGGAGGCCTTGCTGATGTCAGTGGCGCATTGCCCAAAGCGCTCGCCGAGCAGGGGCACCACGTGAAGCTGTTTCTACCGCTCTACCAGTCTACGCCGGTTTTCGACTACGGGTTTGTGCAGGCGCATGAGTTGGACGGCATGACCGCCTCTGTCGGCTACAGGAATATTCCTTTCAATACCTGGTACGGTCACCTGCCCGACTCGGAGGTCGAGGTCTACCTGATCGACTGCCCGCTCTATTTCCACCGCCCCCAACTCTACACCGCCGACAACGACGAAGACGAGCGCTTCATCCTGTTTCAGCACGCTGTTCTGCATGTCCTTCAGCGCTATGCCTGGGCCCCAGATGTGATCCACTGCAACGACTGGGCAACGGCACTCCTGCCGGTGTACCTGCGCAAAAGCTATAGCTGGGATCAGCTCTTTGCACAGACGGCGACGCTGCTTTCGATCCACAACATCGGCTACCAGGGCCGCTTTGCGCCTGCTTCTATCCAAACCGCAGGGCTGTCGTATGATGCGTTCTACCCTAGCGGGCCGTATGAGTTGGACGGAGGCTTTTCTTTCCTGAAGGCGGGTCTCATCTTCGCCGATGTGCTCTCGACCGTCAGCCCCACCTACGCCCAGGAAATCCAGGGACCGGATCTTGGTGCAGACCTCGACGGCGTCCTTCGCATGCGCAACCACGACCTCTTCGGCGTGCTCAACGGCATCGACCTGGACGTGTGGAACCCGGCGACCGATGCCTACCTCCCGCATCATTATGCTGTAAACGATCTGGCAGGCAAGGCGCTGAACAAGCAAGCGTTGCTGAAAGAGGTCAGCCTGCCGTATGACCCCGAAGTGCCGCTCATCGGCTTCATTTCAAGGCTGACGGCGCAGAAAGGCATTGCGTTGCTCCAACCCATCCTGCAACCGATTCTGGAGCAGCACGGCGTGCAGTTCATCTTTCTGGGCAGTGGCGAGGACCAGTACGAAGACTTTTTCCGCTGGGCCACGCAGGCATATCCGCACCGGGTGGCCAGTTACATCGGCTACAACGAGCGGCTGGCGCACCTCATCGAGGCCGGGAGCGACATGTTTCTGATGCCGTCGCGCTACGAGCCGTGCGGGCTGAACCAGATGTACAGCCTCGCCTATGGCACCGTGCCCATCGTCCGCAGCACCGGCGGCCTCGCCGACACCGTCCGCGATGTCTATGCCGACGGCGAAAACGGAAACGGGTTCTCGTTCAACGACTACGAAGGCTACGCCCTGCACAACGCCATCGAACGCGCCCTCACCGTCTTCCAGGATCAGGATGCCTGGCACACCCTGATGCAGCGCGGCATGACGGAAGATTTCTCGTGGACGCGCTCGGCGGAAGCCTACACCTCCCTCTACGAGCACGCCCGGCGGATGCGAGTGGGAGTCTAGGAGCCTATGAGTTTGAGAGTCTAGGAAAAAGAAAAAAGAGAACCCCATAGACTCATAGATTCTCAGTCTCATAGCCTCCCGCATTTACATTCTAGCAGCGAAGTGCTTTCTTGAAGCGATTCTCCCACCCACTCTGAGGTCGCCATGTCTCGTTTCTTGCTACTTCTCGTTTTCGCGTGTTTGCTGATTAGTCTGCCCGTACAGGCGCAACGCACGCTGGTTCACTGTGGCACCCTGCTGGATCCGGGCGTCTCGGATGCGCCGATGACAGAACGCACCGTTGTGATCGAAGGCGAGCGCGTCGTTTCGGTGGAGGAAGGATTTACGTCGGCGGGCGCGGGCGATGGCGTGATTGACCTGCGTGACCAGTTCTGCATGCCGGGGCTGACGGATATGCACACGCACTTGACAGGCGAGAGCCGCAAAGGCGGCTACATCGACCGCTTCCGCTACACCCCCGCGGTGCAGGCCCTCCAAGCCACACAGTACGCCCGCACCACGCTGCTCTCCGGCTTCACCACGGTGCGCGATGTGGGTGGCGGCGAAGGCGTGGATTACGCCCTCCGTGACGCCATTGCCAGCGGCTGGATCGCCGGGCCGCGTATGTTCGTGGCGGGCAAAAGCCTTGCTGTGATGGGCGGTCATGCCGACCCGACGAATGGCTACCGCGAAGATATTCTTGGCATCCCAGGTCCAGAAGAAGGCATCGCCGATGGCGTGGAGGACGCGGTAAAGGCCACGCGCCTCGCCATCAAGCGCGGCTCCGACCTTATCAAGATCACCGCGACGGGTGGCGTGCTTTCCATCGCCAGCGACGGATCAGGAGCGCACTTCAAGGAAGAAGAGATCCGCGCTATCGTAGAGACGGCCCGCGACCACGGGCGCAAGGTGACGGCCCACGCCCACGGCGACGAAGGGATGCAACGCGCCATCCGGGCGGGCATTGCCTCCATTGAGCACGGCACCTACATGAGCGACGAGACGATGGAGATGATGAAGGAGCACGGCGTCTACCTCGTGCCGACCATCACGGCGGGCAAGAGCGTGGCAGACTCAGCGCGGATCGAGAATTACTACGTGCCGGTGGTGACGAAGAAGGCGCTGGAGGTGGGGCCGGTCATCCAGGGCACGTTTGCGAAAGCCTACCAGGCAGGCGTGCCCATCGCCTTCGGCACCGACGCAGGCGTCTTCAAGCATGGGCGTAACTGGAAGGAGTTTACCTACATGGTGGAGGCCGGGATGCCACCCATGGAAGCCATCAAAGCCGCCACCGTCAGCGCCGCCGATCTGCTCGGACAATCGGATAACCTGGGCACGCTCGAACCCGGCAAATACGCCGACCTCATCGCCGTCCCCCGCAACCCACTCGACGACATCAACGTGATGGGTGAGGTGTCGTTCGTGATGAAGGCCGGTACCGTCTACAAGCAAGACGGCATGCCAATGGAGGTTATTGCTCCGAGGCAGTGATAGATTTCCGACCTTTGAAAAACGCTGGTTTGCCCTTATCAGAACAAATCTTATCTATCATGACAGACATGTCTTACTTGAAAGTAGGAGTTCGAGGTCGATCATTACTGATGTTGTAGAGATTGCCAAGTATCATAGCATTCATGGTGGCACCAATGCTGGCTGGTTTAGCATTCCAAGACAGGTGTTTTGTTTTGTAGATTTTCTTGGCTCAATTGCCTACAACAGTAAGAAAAATGAAGGTCTAGCTTCTACAAGGAAAGCTGTAAGGTTTATAAAGGATTTCTTCCCGAGGCATTACAAACCGTATGCTGGTTTACTCGTTGCCCTCTGGCGTCATGGCACTGTGCATCACTTCACGCCTTCCGTGTACTTTGCAATGAATGGTCGACAGAAAGTCATTGTAGAATGGACATCCAATAGAAGTAATACAGAGAAACAAAGGATCGTAAACATGAAAACATTTGACGTAGAGGGTCGCAAGGATGTTATAATCCTTGCAGTAAATACTTGTCAGTTAGCCGATGACTTATTGAGTGCTTTCGATCTATTCCTTGAAAAAATAGAAAAACCCAGTCATTTCAGAATGGTTGTTTACAACGCTTAAAACGCTCCAGGAAAATGAGAAACTGCATGACCCTTTCCAAAACAGGCAAAGCAGTTAAAGAAGAGCTCAGAAGGCAGATTCTATTGGCAAAGAAATCAACCGCGGGAAAAGTTGATAACAAAAAGCGTGTTACTTGGTACTCTGGCTGAGATAGCCATATCAATCCGACTTCAACTGAATGTGGCTGATATTTTCACTGACTGTTATTCTTAATGTCCTCCGCCACAATCTCCAAAAAAGGGAAGAAGCAGTATCCAGGCATCTCTCCTTTCCCATTTTCAAATTTCCAATTCCCAACCGCTAAACTTCCAGGTAGCGCATAAACTCCTGGATGCGGAATTGCAGGTCTTCGTCGTCCTCATCGCTAAAGGCGGCGACGACGTGGTAACCGTGGTGTTCGAGCATGTGGCGCACGCGGGCGGTATCGCTCACGTTGAGTTTCAATGTGATACGTAACTTGCCGTATTCAGTATCGGGTTTTTCCGTAGCAATAGACAGAATCTTGACGTTGTTCTGCTCAATGATGTGGACGAGTTGGGCCAATGAGTGGTCGCGCTGGTCGACTTCGATGGCGAGGATCGCGCCGCTCTCCTGCGTCGAGAGCATACGGGCAAACTGATCGAAGATGTCGTGGCGGCGCAGCAGGCCCACGTAGTGCCCGTCCTTATCGGCTACCGGTACGGTCGTCAGATCGTGCTGCACCAGGATTTTAGTCACATCGAAGACATGGGCGTCTGGAGCGGCCACGATGGGCTTCGGCCCCAGCAGTGTTTCGATCAGCGCATCCGGCCCGTCCGAGTCGAGCAATTGATCCTCTGAGACAACGCCCACCACCTGGCCTGTTCTGTCGACCACCGGCAGGTGCCGAACCCGCATCTCCATCATCAGGCCCAGCGCATGCTCTACCGTATCGCTCGGTTGGAGCGGCGGCGTGGCCTGGTTAATCATGTGCTGAATGTTCATCGTCATGGTGCTGCTACCAATCGGTGTGGTGCTTCATAATGCCTTCATAAAGCATGATACACGTGCTCGGCGTTTGTTACGTAAGGGTTGTTCAAATAAAGACAGGGCAATTGCTGTACCGTTCTTCGCGTGCATTGCTTTATTAACATCCGTAACGAGGACGTTGCCCTATTGGGCATGTTGCATCACGTGCCTATTTGTTTTACGAATATCATCGGCCAGTCGCAAGTTCAATTTAGGGGACCTATGGAAAAGGAAGGCTGCGCTGTCATTCTGTTCGCTTCGCTCACGTGATTGGCTCGCGTTGCTCGCGTCATTGGTCATGGATGAGCACGATGCCTCCAATGACCAATGACGCGCTGAAGGCGCAAATGACTGCGTACGCAGTGAGCTATTGACGATTTTCACGGGGTTGGTAGCGGCGTAAGTTCGGAAAACCGGGCCAGCATCTGCGAGAGATCCTGTACGTGCTTGCGTGCCGCCCGAAAGCGAAGCCGTGCCACCGCCTGCGGAGCCTCGTTTTCGTCGCCGTTGCGGGCGTACATATAATCCTCCGAGAGCACATCGGCCACACGGTGGATCTGCGAGATCGCGCCCGCCTCGGTCATCGGCACATAGGCGATGCGCTCGATGAAGTCTTTCTCGATGACATCCAGCAGGCGCTGTTTGAAATCGTCCAGACCGATGCCGCGCAACGCCGAGACGAAGGCGGCTTCAGGGTATTCGTTGCGGAGGGCGCTGAGGACGCCGTGTTCGTCCAGGGCGTCCACTTTGTTGAACACCAGCAGCGTTGGTTTGTCCAGGGCCCCGAGTTCTTTGAGCGTCTCGTCCACCACACGCATGTGATCCTCGAAGCGCGGGTGCGTGACATCCACCACATGCAGCAGTACATCGCTCTCGCGCACCTCGTCCAGCGTGCTCTTGAAGCTCTCAATGAGCTTATGCGGTAGCTTGCGGATGAAGCCAACGGTGTCGGACAGCAACACCTCTTTGTTCGCCGCCAACGACACGAGGCGTGTGGTGGCATCAAGCGTGGCGAAGAGACGGTCCTCGGCAAAGACCTGCGTATCCGCCAGCGCGTTCATCAGTGTAGATTTGCCCGCGTTGGTATAGCCGACGAGCGAGACGCGGGTATGTTGCTCGCGCCCCTTCCGCTGTGTCGTCCGCTGCTGGTCGATCTTCTCCAGACGCTCTTTTAGCGTGGCGATGCGGCTGCCGATGAGCTGGCGGTCCGTCTCAATCTGCGTCTCACCCGGACCCTTCGTGCCGATGCCACCCTTCTGCCGGGAAAGGTGCGTCCACTGCCGCGTGAGGCGGGTGCGGAGGTAGTCGAGTTGCGCCAGTTCCACCTGCGTCTTAGCGATGGCAGTCTTGGCGCGTGTGGCGAAGATATCCAGGATCAGCCCCGAGCGGTCGAGCAGTTTGCACTTGAGCGCCTTTTCGAGGTTGCGGATCTGCACCGGAGCCAGGTCGTCGTCGAAGATGACGAGGTCGGTGTTGCGGGCGGCGGCGAGGCTTTTGAGTTCTTCGACCTTGCCTTTCCCGATAAAGGTAGACGGGCTGATGCGAGAGAGTGACTGCGTCACCCGGTCGGTGACGTGTGCGCCAGCTGTGTCGGCCAGCAGTTCGAGTTCGTTGAGCGAGTCTTCCACTTCCCAGGCCGAGGTGCCGGGCGTGGCAACGCCTACGATGATCGCAGACTCTGTTTTAGAACGTTCGGTCGTATACAAAGGCTAGTCTGGTTGATGATACAAACGCGAGGGTCTGCTCTCTTTAATCGTTTCAGCGCAGACCTTCGTTACTGGGTGGGGCCTGGAGGATGCGGAGGAGTATCTCATCCCTCCTTTCCTAGTTCCTAAGTCCCAAGCACTTATACCCATAGCATCGGACACAGTTGCGGATAAGTCAAGAGGGAAAGGCGAGTCGTTAATAACAAATCGTGAAGTGTGGCTGAGGCAATGCCAGTGGATATGCGACACTTGACTACCGGACACTTTTTGTATGATCCAAGGCAACGGTGAAGGCTACCCGGAGAGGCCATCCCTCGTTGAGCATGTGATCGAGAAGGCGCAAACCCAATTGAAACAAGCTCAGATCGCAGCGATCCGCACGAGGCGGTC
>DATGCC010000679.1:0-5374 GCA_035312345.1 Rhodothermales bacterium | reverse complement strand
GGGCCGCCTTTGCATGCTGGCGTGATTCGTCGCGGGCGGCGGTGGCTTCCTGGAGCACGCGGTCCGCTTCTTTGTGGAGCGGCGTTGCGTCAGCCAGCGCCTCCTCCAGTTCGGCGAGGTGTTGTTCCAGGTCAGCCCGCTGTTTGTGCGCGGCCTGCTGCTCTTTGTCGGTGCGTTCCAGCTCGCGGTGGGCGCTGTCGAGCCGTTCCTGTTCCAGGCGGGCTTCGGCTTCCAGGTCGCGCACGGCCGTGAGGTGGGCGTTGAGTTGCTGCTGATGCTGAGAGAGGGCCTGCTCGCGGTCGACGAGGGTTTTGCGCAGGGATTCCAACTGCGCCTCGTCCTTCGCCATGCGGGCGGTGTGCTCTTCCAACTCGTCTTCGAGATGCTGCCGCTCGTTCGCCAGTAACTGCTGCTGGTCGCGCAGGTGATTGTATTCGATCTGGGCGAGCGCCAGCTCCAGGTGGTGCCGGCGCGCTTCTTGCTCTTTGTACCGTGCCGCCTTGTTGGCCTGCCGTTTCAGGCTACGCACGCGCTTCTCGATTTCCTCGGTCAGGTCGCGCAGCCGCGTCAGGTCAGCCTGGGTGCTGTCGAGCTTGCGGAGCGTTTGCGTGCGGCGCTGCTTGTACTTGGTGATGCCCGCGGCTTCCTCGAACAGATGGCGGCGGTCCTGGGCGTTGTCGGACAGGATCTCCTCGATCATCTTGAGTTCGATGACCGAATACGCCCCGGCGCCCATGCCGGTATCCATGAACAGGTTGACGATATCCTTGAGCCGGCACGGCACGCCATTGAGCAGGTATTCCGACTCGCCCGACCGATAGAGCCGCCGCCCCAGCGTCACTTCGCTGTACTCGGTGGGCAGCACGCCCCGGTTGTTTTCTACCGTCAGCAGCACCTCGGCCATGCCCAGCGGGCGGCGTTTGGCGGTGCCATTGAAGATGACGTTGTCCATCTTCTCCGAGCGCAGCACGCGGGCGCGTTGCTCGCCAATCACCCAGCGAACGGCGTCCACGATGTTCGATTTGCCACACCCGTTGGGGCCTACGATAGACGTGATGCCAGGATCGAAGTCCAGCACGGTGCGGGAGGCAAAGCTTTTGAAACCGTGCAGTTCGAGTTTGCTCAGATACATGGAGCGCGTGCAGTAGGCAGCAGAAAGACAGAGGCGGCATCGGGTGCCGATGCCTCGCAATTAAAGAAGCCTAATGCCGTTTTGCAAGCGTTGTTTCCACACCTGTGGACAACTTGTGGAAAGCGTAGCAGGATGTGCAGAATTAAACGGTTAACGTGAGGTTGGGAAAGGGAAGAATAAAAAGACAACCGTTATTGATACTGTGAATGGTATAATCTCTACAATTCCCTTTTTCATCCACCGTCCTCTATCAACTATCCACTGATCTTTTCCTAGTCGCAGATTTCAGCGAGCAACTCCTGAAGGGCGGGATTCTTGCGTAATTGCTTCAAGGCCCGGTTGACATACGTGCGGAGCGTGGGGAGCGGTTTGCCCGTCGCCTCGCTGATGGCTTCGTATGAGCGATTTTCGAGCAGACGCATCCGGGCTACGGTGCTGAGGAACGGAGGCAGCGCGTCGATGGCGGTGCAGACGGTTTGCTGAATGAGGACGGCATCGTAGGTCCCAGTAACAGCAGGGGGCGGTGGCTCGACAAGTAGCGTGGCTGTGTCGGCGTCGAGCGAGAGGGTGCTGCGGCGGGTGCGCAGGTGGTTGATAAACGTGTTCTTGCAGAGCGTACCCACCCAGGCGGTATACCGCTCGGGGCGACGGATGCTGTGGATATGCTCTTGCACATCTGCAAACGCCCCGGCGATGAGGCGGTCGAAGCAGAGCGGTGTATCCTGATCCGACGGCGCAAACTTCATGGTGAAGTAGCGATAGATGTAGCAGTACGTCCACAGATCGACGATGCGCTTGTCGCCCGGCGTCTGATGTTGGTGCCAGCGCAAAAAGGCGGCGTTAACCTGGGGCGTGTCATCGATGTGAAAGGGCAGTTGGTCTGCTACCGTATGGAAGGCATGCGTCATCATCACAGGGGTGTTAGCAGCGCGTCGGGTGGGTGAGCAAAGGCCGGGCAAGTAGCACCAGGCTCCACTTTTATATTCGACGCGACCCCGGGAAAAGGATCAGGGAAAAGGGAGGCGGTTGCGAATACGGCCTCTGTGCGCATAAGACCCTGATGTTCTATATTGAAATGGGCATGGGGCGTATTGGGCAAAAAGGCGCATTGGACGAAGAGGTGTCGCATGGATCAGGCGCAGCACGAGATCACACAGCTCTTGCAGGAGGTCAGCAGCGGAGACCGCGCCGCCATGGACCGGCTGCTGCCGCTGGTCTACGAGCAACTGCGCAAGATGGCGCACCAGCAACGGCTGCGCTGGCAGGGGCAGGCCACGCTCAACACGACCGCGCTCGTCCACGAAGCCTACATGCGCCTGTCCGATGGTGCGCAACTGGATCTGGAGAGCCGGCTGCATTTTATGCGGGTGGCGGCCAAGGCCATGCGCTACATTTTGCTCGACCATGCAAAAGCCAAGAAGCGTCTCAAGCGTGGCGGCGACCAGCAGCGGGTGCCTTTCGAGGAAGCCCTGGCCGTCAGCGAAGCGGAAGCCGAAGAGCTGCTTGCTCTGGATGAAGCCTTAAAGCGATTGGAAAAGGTCAACGAGCGGCAGAGCCAGATTATCGAGTGCCGCTTTTTCGGTGGGATGACGATTGACGACACGGCCCATGCGCTCGGCGTCTCGGCCCCGACGGTGAAGCGGGGCTGGGCCATGGCGCGGGCCTGGCTCTACCGCGAGATGCAAACGTCTCCTTGAGAAAGCTGCACGGAATTCCCCCAGTATGGCTAGAAGTCATCTCAAAGATCACAGGCTGTCATTGCGAGCGACCCATGGACAAATAGCTTGCCATGTCGCTCCTCGCGATGACATGCTAGCTTGTGAGATAGCTTCTACTACTTACAGCTACTTTTCTATTCTCCAATAGATCACTGCAAGGTATATTCTGATGGACCAATGGGATAAGGTGGAATCCTTGTTCGACGAGGTGCTGACCTTGCCCCCCGAGGCACGGGCGGCGCGGCTCAAGGTTATTGCCCTGCAGGACCCAGAGCTGAGCCGGGAAGTGGCCTCGCTACTGGAGGCCCACGAAGAGGCCTCCGGATTCTTCGATGGGCTCTCCGACCGCGTCGTCTCGCCGTTGATGAACCATCTGGGCGAAGAGCCTGCTCCGCCGGAGCGGGTGGGGCCATATCGCATTGTGGAGGAGGTAGGGCGCGGCGGGATGAGCACCGTCTATCTGGCCGAGCGGGACGATGGGCACTTCGAGCAACAGGTAGCCGTCAAGCTAATTCGGCCTGTGGGCGATACGGCGGATCGGTTGCAGCGCTTTTTGAGCGAGCGGCAGATTCTTGCCTCGCTCAGCCACCCGCATGTAGCGCGTCTGCTGGATGGCGGTGTGCTGAAGGATGGGCGGCCCTACTTCGTGATGGAGTACGTGGACGGTCGTCCCATCGACCGGTATTGCGATGCCGAGCGGCTATCGTTGGAGGCGCGGCTGCGGCTGTTTCAGGTCGTGGTAGGTGCGGTGCAGTATGCGCACAACAACCTCGTCGTCCATCGCGATCTCAAGCCGTCGAACATTCTCGTGACCGACGCCGGAGAAGTCAAACTTCTCGACTTCGGGATCGCCAAGTTGCTCGGCCGGGAGGAAAACGGAGCGGGATCCTCCCAAACGCAGACGGCTAACCGCTGGCTGACCCCTGAGTATGCCGCGCCCGAGCAGATCCGGGGCGAACGCGTGACGACCGCTACCGATGTCTACCAGCTCGGCGTCGTGCTCTATAAGTTACTAACAGGCCACCGCCCCTATCGTACCGGGCAAACCTCGACATACGAGCTGGAGCACGCCGTTGTGGAGGAGATGCCGACGCGCCCGAGTGATGTGGTGGGGCAGGTAGAGGAAATCACGCAGAGCGGAGCCACCCGGCGCATCACGCCCGAGTCGGTGGTCGAGACGCGCAACACCGAGTTAACCACGCTCCGCCGCACCCTCTCCGGCGACCTGGACGCCATCGTGCTCAAGGCGCTTCGCAAAGAACCCGCTGCCCGCTATGCGACGGCCGAAGCACTCTCCGAAGACATCCGGCGCTATCTGGAGGGCCGTCCCGTTTTTGCGCGGCGCGGGTCTATGAGCTATCGCGTACGCAAATATGTGAGTCGGCACCGGGGTGCGATGGCCGCAGCGCTCATCGGGCTGCTTTTCCTCATCGGTTATGCGGTGACGGTTACTGTGCAGGAGCGGAAGGTGGCCCAGCAGCGGGACCTGGCGCGGCAAGAGGCCCGAAAAGCCGAAGAGGTAGCCAACCAGCTTATCGACCTGTTCACCATCTCCGATGCCAACGAGGCCCGCAGCGACACGGTCACGGCCCGGCAGATTCTGGAAGCCGGCGTGGAGCGCGTTCGCAAAGAGTTGGAGGATCAGCCTGAACTACAGGCAGCGACATTGACGGTGATTGGTCGGCTCTATGAACGGCTTGGGTTTTACGAGGAGGGTGTGCATCTGTTGGATAGCGCCCTCGCCTTGCGCCGGATGGCCTTGATGGCTCCGCACCAGGATCTGGCCAAAGGCTTGTTGTATCTGGGGCGGGCGCGTATCAGCGCAGGAGCTATCGACGAGGCCGAAGCGCCGCTTCGGGAATCCGTGGCGATGTGGGAGGCGCTGCCCGATTTTCAAAAGGAGAAAGCCGAGAGCCAGATTGCTCTGGCGCGCTTGCTGCAAAGCCAAACCCACTATGCGGCGGCAGAGTCCCTGTACTGGCAGGCGTATGCTCTCCAGCAGGAGTTGCCAGATCGCCGGGGGCTCTCCAGCACGATTAGCTATCTGGCTTTGCTCAAACAAACGGAGGGCGACTACGAGATTGCCGATTCGCTCTACCGCGTGGCGCTGGACATGCAACGTCGGTTTCTTGGCGCAGAGAATACCGAAATCATATCGACACTGGTCAACCTGGCCGTCTTGCACAGCGACCGCGCTCATTTTGCCACCGCCGATTCGCTTTACCGCGAAGCCCTGAATTTGCAACGTCGGCTGCTCGGCGAGGAGCATCCTGATGTCGCCAAGACGCTCAACAACTGGGGACAGATGAGTGAGGTAGCTGGCAACCTGGAGCAGGCCGAGCACCTCCACCGGCAGGCGCTCCAGATCAAGCAAAAGCACCTCGGCGCGGCGCATCCTAGCCTGGCTTATTCCTACTTTGGCCTCGCTACGGTCTTGCAAAAGCAGGGCGAGTACGACGAGGCCGAGACGCTGTACCGCCAGGCGTTGGCCATCGACCGGACCGTGTATGGCACCGAGCACCTG
>DATGCC010000678.1:0-2717 GCA_035312345.1 Rhodothermales bacterium | reverse complement strand
CACCGTGCCAGTGGACGGTCGTGGGCAACTCAATGTTGTTGGTGAACTGGACGATGACCGTCGCGCCGCGCTCGGCCCGGATGAGGGGACCGGGGTACTGGCCGTTGTAGCCGTACATGACAAAGTCGCGCCCGTTGATGGTGCGGCGCACCAGGGTGGCTTCCATGTGTAGCGTGTCGCCATCTGCCATCTCGACGATCTCGCCGGGCCGCGCCTCGGGCAGCATATCGATCATCTTGCCCTCGCCCGCAAGAAATGGCATCACCGGCGGCAATGCATTTTCCAGCCCCGGCATCATCGGCATCGACATATCCATTGGCGGCATTCGCCACATCAGGCTGTCGCTCTCGGCCATCTGGTGACCGTGGTGCATGCTGTGGTCCTGTGCCCGGCTGGGTAGCACAAGCAGGAAAAGGAGGAGGAAAAGAGAATATCGAATATCGAACAAGGATTGATGATTGATGAATGTGTTTGAGGATTCTACTTCTGCATTCAACAATCCTTGTTCTTCAATCATCATTCTCTTTTCGTTTCTAGTTGTACCCATACGTCGCACAGGGTTCTTGCTGGAAAGGGCCGTGGCCGGCCATCGTGTGCATCATACCACTGCGTGAGAGGCCGCGAAAGACAACCGGCCCAGTCCAGCTATCGCCAATGCTCTCCGCAGCCGGTTCGAGGGTGATGATGACGAGGAACTTGTTCCAGTCCACCGTGCCCTTTATCTGCATGTTTTCATCCAGCACGCCGAGGGATTTGATGGCTGTGAGGTCATGCGTCGAGACCCAGACAGCATAGACGCCGTTGGGTGGCGGTTTCAGGTCGGTCACCGACACATCCAGCTTGTAGACGTAGGAGCCTTCGGGCGAGATGGCAATACCGAAGGGCGACGGTGCAAACGTGACCGCGCCGACGCCGCGCAGCAGTCGCGTGCCGGGCACTCGGCCTGTGGGCACGAGGTCGATTTTGTAATACTCCGGCGGGTCTGGGTCGGCGATGAGGCACACCTCGTCCGGCGTCACTGTCGGGTCTGCCTGGAGCGGGGCCGCAAATAACAGAAGACCAAAGCAGAGCGCTAGGGTTTGTCGGAGAGACCTGTTCATTCTGAGCATGGTGGTGTATGGATTATCGGCAGGTTTCCGTTTCGACTGTCCAAGGAGCAAAACGCACCGGCTGGTTGCTCTTCGGCAGGGCGACAAAGTGGGCCGGATTGCTGACATACCGCTGCTGGATGCAGGGAGCATGCTCGGTGGCGTAGACGGTACGTTGTCCGGCATTTGTGATGACCGAATCTATCGAAACGCGGGTATTGCCTGCACCGCGTCGACCCAGCGCGATGCCGACGACCATTTCCTGAGTGTAGTCAATGTACGGAAAAGCAGCGGTTTTGCGGGGGGAGATTTCCAGAAATCGGGTTTCTTCATCTACGCTACGAAGCACCACGTAGGCTGGTTCAGTCGTCAGGCTGAAAAAACGGGTAGATTGAATGAGGGTACGCGCCGGTACTTTCTCGGCTGAGGTTGCATCAGGATCAAGCAACCATGTGCCGATGAGTACGAAAGCTGGCAGTGTAAGGAGAAGGAGGTATCTCATCGTTTCAAGAAGCCACTCACTTGCAGAGACCAATAAAACAATGAACCAGCGACGAAGTTTTGCACAATCGCTATCCGTCATGCGCAATTGCGGACATCGTCCACGTGCTATTTCCCCGGTGGTGGTGTTCCTTCAAACGGATTGCTCATTGGTGCAGGGGAGCCAGCGAGCCGCCGCACGGTGGCAATCTGGCCGATGTGGGTGAGCACGTCGGAAAGCGGACCGTTGATGATGGGCCAGAAGGGTTCTTTCAGGATGTGGATTGTTTCCAACTCGTCCTTGTCAATGGTCGAGAATTGGCCTTCTAGCAACGCAATGAGTTCCAGGGCACCGTCTCGCAGAGCTTCGGGGCCATCGGGCTTGGTTTTGCCTTCGGGTTCCAGGGCATTGTACAGCCAGTGCAGCAAATCCCAGATGTGGTCCACCGTCTCGCCGATGCTGCGGGCTCCTTCGCCGGGCTGAAACGCATACAGTTCTTCGGTCAATTCATCCGTGGCCCAGTACAACCGGAAGCCCATGCCGGCCAGCAGTCTGCAAATAACGGTTGCTACGGTAATTTCAGCGGGAGTGGCAGGTAGCCTGTGGTATCTGTTATCCATTGAGAAAGCTTCTTTTATCACGACCGAACTTCTTCAACTGCTTGATCAGTTCGTCTCCGCTCCAGTCTCGGGGCACTCTCATGCCGCCAGCGTCTCTTCACGCACAAAGTGCAAGCGGATGATCTTGGGACGATCTGTATCCTCGAAATGGCACGCGACCGCATCTTTGACCGCCGCCCGCAATTCCTCTACAGAGTCTGCTTCGGTGAAGATGGAGTGACCGAGCGCTTTGGCTTCATAGCCGCCCTCAGCGGATTCCTCTACCACAAAGATGATTTCACTGTTCATAGCTGACATGCTTTTGCGGTTTAGATGCTATCGTTTGTGCTGGCAACGCCAACTAGGACATTGCAGTTGCACAAGAGAATTATTCTGGTGCTATTCTTACTAAGTACCTGGACATAATTAGCACAAATTATTACCTTGCTTCCAAAAACGCACGATATGGCTAAGATACGAACCGTAGAACTCACGCCCGAGCAGCGCGCGCAACTACAAGATGCCTACCAAAACGGAAAATCGCACGCC